>CALLZL010000272.1 GCA_937859575.1 uncultured Chloroflexota bacterium | reverse complement strand
ATGCAACACGCCAGATCAACCATATCATGCCGGCCGAATTCCCTGCACGCCGGCTGCTGATCGTCGAAGTCTATACCCCGGCCGGTAACTGGTCGAGCTACCCACCACACAAACATGATGTCCACAATCCACCGCATGAAGTGTGCCTCGAAGAGATCTACTACTATCGTATCAGCCGGCCCGAGGGGTATGCCATCCAACAGATCTACAGCGCCGAACGCGGCCTCGATGCGCTGGTACGTGCACACGACGGCGATCTGGTGCTGGTACCGTTCGGTTACCACCCGGTCGTTGCACCACCCGGCTATGATGTCTATTACCTCAATGCCCTCGCCGGTAGTGCGCATGCCATGACAGCAGCCGATGAGCCACGCTACGCCTGGGTGCGTGAACAATGGCCCCCCGCCGACCCACGCGTACCGCTTGTTGGCCGGTAGGGTTCGGCATGCCGGCGCAACCGGATCAGCGCAACCAGGGTAAACGCATGGGTTTCGTGATCGCGACTCCTCATTAGAAACAACCATGTCACATAGTACAGGAGCAAAATACTTGACAATATATGGTATGATAATACATAATCTAACGCATGATCGATATATAAGCTGGCGCCGGCCATGACGAATCTGGTGGCTATCAAGGGGAGCAGAGACGGGCTACGGCTTCAGCTGGATGAAGCGGCGGGCTGGCCTGAGCTATTCGATGCGCTTGGTGAGCAATTATCGCAGGGGGCGCAGTTTTTCAACGGCGCACGCGTCACGATCGACATCGGCGAGCGAGATCTTGATGAAGCGCAGCTGGGGGCGTTACTCGAACTCATGCGGCAGCATCACCTCGAACCATCATCGCTGACATCGACATCACGTGCAAGCCGGAATGCGGCGCGAGCGGCCGGGGTTGTCGCACGGCCGGTTACCCGAGCAGCAACTGTTGCCGACGACCGCAGCGAAGCGTTCTTCATGAAACGAACCATTCGTTCTGGTCAGATCATCCGCCATCATGGCAATATCACGATCCTTGGTGATCTGAATGCCGGTGGTGAAATCATTGCCGGCGGCAGTGTGGTTGTGTGGGGGCGGCTCCGCGGCACGGTACACGCCGGGGCGCTTGGTGATCGCGATGCGGTGATCTGTGCGCTGGATCTTAACCCAACCCAACTGCGGATCGCTGATTTAATTACCCGGCCGCCCGACGACGCCACCCGATACCAGCCGGAGATAGCACGCATTATCGACGATCAGATCGTTGTTGAGGCCTGGAATCAACAGCGGCACAGCCTTTAATTCTGCGCCGATGCAGAACGGGATGCAGCATTGGCCGCATCTTGCAACAGGTACCACATATCAGGGAGAACGCTATGTCGCGGGTCATTACAATCACCTCCGGGAAGGGCGGTGTCGGCAAAACCACCTCAACCGCAAATCTCGGTACGGCCCTGGCGATGCTGGGGGCAAAGGTTGCCGTTGTCGATGCCGATATCGGGCTGCGCAATCTGGATGTTGTGATGGGCCTCGAAAACCGGATCGTGTATGATCTGGTTGATGTGCTCGAAGGGCGTTGCCGATTGCGGCAGGCCCTGATCAAAGATAAGCATTTCCCCGATCTCTGCCTGTTGCCGGCGGCGCAAACACGCGATAAAGACGCGGTATCGCCGGATGATATGATTGCCCTTGCCAATCAGCTGCGCGCCGAATTCGACTACGTGCTGATCGATAGCCCGGCTGGAATCGAAGGCGGTTTCCGTAATGCGATCGCCGGTGCCGATGAAGTTATGATCGTGACGACGCCCGAGGTCTCGGCGGTGCGTGATGCCGATCGCATTATCGGCCTGGTTGAGGCCTTTGAGAAAGGCCATCCACGCCTGGTGATCAACCGTATCAAGCCGAAGATGGTCAGCCGCGGCGAGATGATGAGCATCGAGGATGTACTGCAGATCCTGGCAATCGAACTGATCGGGGTCGTACCCGACGACGAACAGATTGTCACCGCTACCAACCGTGGCGAGGTTGCCGTACTCGAACGCTCATCACGTGCCGGGCGTTCGTTTACCGATATCGCTCGTCGGATTGCCGGCGAGAAGGTTCCCTTCCCCGCACTCGATGAAGAACCCGGCATGATCGAGCGGTTCTTCGGCATGTTCGGCCGGCGCCCACGTGGGAGCGAGCGCTAATGCAGCACGCACTCCCCATACACCAGATACCCGTAAGGAGCGACAGATGAGCTTTTTTGATACACTCTTCGGCAGGCGCGAGCGCAGCTCCGATGTCGCTCGTGAACGCCTGCTGACTGTTCTGGTCCATGACCGGGTGAAACTAACACCCGAACTCCTCGAACAGCTCAAAGCCGAATTGTCGGCCGTTATTGCGCGCTATGTGCCGGCCGCTGATGCAAGCGGCATCGAGGTAACCCTGCTACGTGGCGAGGCGAGTGATCATATCAAGGCCGATATCCCTCTGCGCCGATCAAGTTCGTAGGTCATTCACCACCCAAGAGAGCTCCCTTCACCCATTCGGGTGTTGGGAGTTTTTCTATCTTCATGGTTTGTGCCGTACAATGCATATAGTTAACAACCTTGCTATACACCTAGAGGATCCCCACCATGAGCACCACTGCTCGCCCGATTCGCCTTTCGCCACTCGGCAAATTGATCACCGTCACCGTGATTGTGGCACTGTTCCTGCTGTTGATTCGCGGCCTCGGCAACGTGATCATCCCATTTGTCGCCGCTGCTATTACTGCCTATCTATTTAATCCACTGATTACTTATCTCACACGGCGCACCCATGTGGCGCGTGCGATCTGGATCGGCGTGCTTTATATTGTCGCCGGGCTGCTGGTTTACGCATTGGCACGGTATCTCGGGCCGCTGGTGCGCGCCCAATATACCGAACTCGTTACCGCGATGCCACTTCCGGCTGAACCAGAACCTGTCAGCGATACGCCGCTCCCCGAAACCGCACCGGCCCTCACTGCCCAACCACTCGATTAGGAATCGGGCAGGGCTGCGGCAATGGTGTGGAAACCGGCATCGACATAGATAATCTCGCCCGTTACCGCGCTCGACAGATCGCTGCACAACCAGATGGACGTCTTGCCGACATCCTCGGGGGTCACATTACGCCGCAGGGGGGCCACATCGGCAAACTGACGGTGCATGGCGCGAAAGTCGGCGATACCGCTGGCCGAGAGGGTACGAATCGGCCCGGCGCTGATGGCATTGACGCGGATGCCACGTGGCCCGAGATCACTGGCGAGGTAGCGAACACTGGCTTCGAGTGCGGCTTTGGCAACACCCATGACATTGTAGTTGGGTACCACCTGCTGTGCACCATGGTAGGTGAGCGTAAGCAGTGATGCATTCGGGGCGAGAATATGCTGAGCCGCCTTGACGACAGCAGTAAATGAGTAGGCACTGACATCGAGTGCGATGCGGAACCCTTCGCGGGTGACGTTCAGGTACGGGCCGTTCAGTTCATCACGCAGCGCAAAGGCAACCGCGTGAACAATAAAATCGAGGGTACCGAACGTCTCGCGAGCCTGGACCATCAGTTGTTCGATGGCGTCATCGCTCTGGACATCACACGGCGCGATCAGTTTGGCATCCACACGTTCAGCAAGCGGCCTGACCCGCCGTTCGAGTGCTTCGTTCAGGTAATTAAAGCCAAGCTCGGCACCTTCGGCGTGCAGGGCCTGTGCAACCCCCCAGGCAATCGAGTGGTCGTTGGCAAGGCCCAGGATCAATCCCTTCTTTCCTGTCAGCAAACCCATCATGTTCCTCCATAAGATCCCCGATACAGTTGTTGACCATATCGCAAGAAACGACTACTGTGATGCCTGCCGCGGCACCATGCCGCGCATGCATCGCCTGTACCCTACCGACATGACATTCTGAGAAACGAGACTGGGGGCTATGATACTACCGAATGCGGAAAACGCAAGGATGAGCCATATCAGGCAGGCAACCATGCTCATACGGGCGATTTTGTACTGGATGCTCGTGTTCGAATGGCTGGCCCACTGGCGCGGCTGGCGCGGTGTGTCATGGCTGAACCACAGAGTACTGCCGCTGCTAACCGGCGCGCTACTGGCACCTGGGCGCATGCCGCTGAGGGTATTGGCCCTGGCCGCACCCATTAGCTTTGTGCTGCAGGTAATTGCAGGAAGCATACGGCGACATGCGCTCAATCCGCTCAGGCGCTTGATGCCCGGCCGGTATGCCGATCGGGCGATCGAACGCATCGATATTCCTATGGCCGAAGGGGTTATGCCGGGGTTGTATATCGTACCGAAGAATGGAGCACGCCATGCAATCTGCGTCTTGCATGGATCGGGATGCGACAAAACCTACTATGCCTGGCGGCTGGCTGATGCGCTGATCGCACGTGGCATGGCTGTCTTGCTGGTGGATCTCGACGGCCATGGCGAGAGCCGCCGGTTACAGCGCTGGCCCGAAAGCCTCGAAGTGCCGATAGCCGGAGTCAGCTGGCTGGCAGCGCGTCATGCGGCTGTCTCGCTGATCGGCATCAGCCTGGGAGGGTGCCTTGCGGCGCATGCCGTGGCCGGCGGTTTACCGGTGGCCCGGCTTGTGTTGCTCGAAGCGCCGCCTCGGCTACGCTTCACACACGCCGATCAGCGCAGCGAAGCCATAGCATTGCTCCAGCCGTTTGTGTTCGACATCCTTGCCGAATCGAGCCTGTACTACCAGTTGCTGCAGGTGATAGATCTCATCCGGGCACAATACACGCCACAGATCCGAGCCGCCATCAGCACCTGGGAACTCATTGATCGCTGTGCTCTCACCACTAATGTGGCGCGCATCAACACACCGTTGATGCTGATCTATGGCGAGCGCGATGCGATTGTTAAGCCGTCGCAGGCACACGAAGTACGCACCGCTGCGCCGGCATCGGCGCACTTCGTGCTGGTGCCCGAGGCGAGCCATCTCACGCTGATACTGCATCAGCCGACCTTACAACAGATTGCGCTGTGGTGTGAAGCAGCGGCAGCAAACCAATCGTGATACAACCGTCGATCACTACCTGCCGTACGATACCGGCCGCTTACTGCCGTGGTGCGAGGATTTCATCGATAAAGCCATACGCCTTGGCTTCTTCGGCTGTCATGAAGCGATCGCGGCTGAAGTCGCGGCTGATCTCTTCCGGAGTGCGGCCAGTATCAGCAGCCAGCAGACCATTCCCGACCTCCTGAATGCGCAGCAGCTCTTGAACCATGCGTTCGAGATCGGGAGCATACCCTTCGCCGCCACCGCCGGCCGGATGGAAGTGGATCGTTGCTCGTGGCAGCGCATAGCGCTTCCCACGCGCCCCACCGGCGAGCAGGATCGTTGCCATGCTACCCGCCCGCCCAATACAGACGGTATTGACATCGGGGGTAATCAACTTCATCGTATCGTAGATCGCCAGCCCGTCGCGCACGCTCCCACCGGGGCTATTGATATAGAACCAGATATCGCGCTGCGGATCGGCATGCTGCAGATAGAGCAACTGAGCCACAATCGACGAAGCGACATCATCGTCGATCGGGGTGCCGAGCAGCACCACACGCTCCTGTAGGAGCCGCGAAAAGAGATCCCACGAGCGCTCGCCCCGCGGTGATCGTTCAACAATTGTTGGTATTGGCACAGAGGGCATACAGGCGACTCCTGCTACTTGCTTGCTTGCTGTCAGTATAGCATAGATACACTCAGGGCAGCACCCGGCACGCCAGCGATTAGGGCACCATCAAAATCCCTGAGGCTCCACCTCAAACGCTGTTTCTGGGTGTTTCCGGCGGCGTTGCCGCCCCCGAATCCGCACCGGATGTGACTTCGACCGTGCTTACGCCGGCAATATGTGATTATGCCTCGCTCGGGTGATGACACCACCAAAGCGAGGCACAAGAGAACAGCAACGCTATCTGCCCTGCCGGCGTGATTGCTACGCGAAGTCGGCCATGACACGCATGAAGGCTTCGCGTGATGGGCGCAACTGATCTTCCGGCAGATACGCAAGCGGCGTATCGGCGAGCTTCATGACCTGCGGCAGCGTCTGACGGCTCTCGTTGATATAGAAGAGCCCGGTGAGGAACTCGTGCTTATCGCGAGCCTGTTCGAGCAGCTCAAGTGCCCGCCACTTATTGGTCGGGTCGTATTCGCGATCAAGCTTCTTCAGCTTAATCATCGGCCCATCGTGCAGCCGGACAAACTGCTCGTCGCCTTCTTCATACTCAACCTGCACCTCTTCGAACGAAGGAATAAAGAGCAGATCCTGAATACGTTCCTCGTGCTCTTTGCCATAGGTGTAGCTCTTGGTTGATTCATCGTGATTGTTGAAGGTGACACACGGGCTGATAATGTCGATGACCGCTGTTCCTTCAAACTTCATCGCTGCCTTGAGCAGTTCACGCACCTGCTTGGCGTCGCCTGCGAAGGTTCGCGCAACAAAGCCGCAATCGGCAACCAGCGCCTCGATGCAGACATCAATCGGCGGCAGGACGTTCGTGCCTGCATATTTGAGATGCTGGCCGACATCGGCGGTTGCCGAGTGTTGCCCTTTCGTTAGGCCATACACGCCGTTATTCTCGATCAGGTACACCATCGGCACATTACGGCGTACCATATGCTTGAACTGCCCCAACCCGATACTGCCGGTATCACCATCGCCGCTGACGCCGATCGCCAGCATGTGGCGATTGGCCAGAATGGCACCGGTGGTGACCGAAGGCATGCGACCATGCAGTGTATTGAAGCCATGTGAGCGACCAAGGAAGTAGGCCGGCGTTTTGCTCGAACAGCCGATACCACTCATCTTGATCACCTGATGCGGCGCAAGCGAAAGCTCATAAGCTGCAGCGATGATCTGGCCGGTGATCGAGTTATGGCCACACCCCTGGCACAGGGTCGTTTCGCCGGCACGGTATTCCTGCTGCGTCAGGCCGATATGATTTGTATTCGGCTTACCGTTGGTTTTCGTCGGTGTTGTCATGACTTACTGCTCCGGATCTATGCTAACGAGCGCTACGAGTATCTGCCCTGAATAGGTTGTAGCGGCAGGTATTACACTGCCTCTTCTTGCGCAACGATCTGGCCGGTAACAAAGCGCGCCGTAAGCGGCAGGCCATCGCACAGCCGTATCGATACTACCGACGCCGCGCTCTCGGGGATATGCAACTGTATCAGTTGGTGCATCTGACCATCCTGGTTCATCTCGACAACATACACGCGCTTGTGTGCCTTGACGAACTCACGCACCACCTCACCAAGCGGCAGAGCACGGATGCGCAGGTAGCTGGTGCTGATCCCTTGCGCCAATAGCCGATCACGTGCTTCCTCGATTGCCGGGTCTGTCGAACCATAGGCGATAATGCCAATCCCGGCTTCGGCCACCTGCTGCACAATCGGCTGCGGCACCAGTGCACGTGCCGTGTTATGTTTGCGCGTCAGGCGATCCAGATTCTGCTGCCAATCGGACGAACGCTCGCTATAGACGGCGTATTCGTTATGGCCCGTACCACGCGACAGATACGCCGAACGCGGATGCGGATTCCCCGGCAGCGTACGATACGCAATACCATCACCATCGACATCCTTATAGCGCCCCCAGGTTTTGAGCTCGCTGAGCTGCTCGGCCGTCAGCACCTTACCGCGATCAAGCGAAGCCTCGGGGTATTCAAATGGTGTCGTCATCCAGTTGTTCATGCCGAGATCGAGATCACTCAGAACCATCACCGGTGTCTGTAGGCGTTCGGCAAGATCGAAGGCACGATAGCCGAATTCGAAACATTCCTGCATGGTACCCGGCAGCAAGCAGATATGATGTGTATCGCCATGCCCCATGGTGTAGGCGGTCAGCACATCCCCCTGCGATACACGTGTCGGGAGGCCGGTACTTGGGCCCATGCGCATGACATCCCAGATCACCGCCGGCACTTCGGCAAAATAGGCCAGGCCGACAAACTCATTCATAAGTGAGAGGCCCGGCCCGGAGGTGGAGGTCATGGCACGGGCCCCGGCCCAACCAGCGCCGACAACCATGCCGGCAGCGGCGAGCTCATCTTCAGCCTGAACGATAGCATACGTGGTGGTGCCATTGGCGGCATCGGCGCGCAACACCGGCGCATAATCGGTCAGTGCGTCAGCAAGGCTGGTAGCGGGCGTGATTGGATACCACGCAACCACCGAGACACCACCGCACAGGGCACCAAGAGCGCCGGCGGTATTACCGTCGATCAGAATCTGGCCGCTGGTTTTGTCCATCGGCTTCATAACAAACGGGTCAGTTTTGCCGAGATTGGTGCGGATCCAATCAGCCGCCGCGACAACCACACCATAGTTCAGATCGATCGCACGCTTTTTGCCGCGGAAGTGGCGTTCGAGCGCCGCATAGATCTCGCGCATATCAATACTGAGCGTTTCGGCAAGGGCACCGACATACACCATATTGGCAATATAATCGCGCAACTTGGCATCAACACCCGACTGTTTCACCAACTCCTTGACCGGTAGAGGATAGAAGCTGATATCGTCGCGCATCTGCACGAACTTCATATCATCGGGGTAGAAACAGGCCCCACCGGTAGGCAGAGCAGCAAGATCTTCGTCGGCGGTACGCGGATTAAAGGCGACCAGAATCTCGGTACCTTCGCGGCGAGCGGTGTAGCCGTCTTTGCTCACCCGAATGGTATACCAGGTCGGCAGGCCTTGAATATTCGACGGAAACAGGTTCTTACCGCTTACCGGGATCCCCATCTTGAAGATCGCCCGGATCAGGACATTGTTCGCCGTCTGGCTGCCGGAGCCGTTGACCGTCGCGGCAACGATCGAAAAATCGTTAACGATCGTCGGGCGGCTGTCGGAGCGGGGGCCGGCCAGTGTGACATCGATGTCGATGGCGCTCATGGTCATGAAACTCCCGAATTGTTGCAGATTGACTGGAAATAACGCACACCACGGCACTATTGTATGCCGTTGCTCGTAGAGAGCCTGTACTAAGAAAACGCTGCACTCGGCAGAAAAGACACGAAACTTCTCTACAATAGCTCGACATTATACTATATTCTGCACGCTGCTGCGGTTGGTTGCCGCTTAGGGCGTATGCGTTCGCTTTAGCTGCGCCCCTGAGTCCGCATGGCATCCTCAGCCGCTGCGCGGCTCAGGATCGCTGCGCGTGAAGGAACCAACCCTCCGTCGCTCCCACTCCGCGGAGAGATGCTTCGCTGCGCTCCGTGCGGCTTCGCCGCCCCGAACCCTCACCGGAGGTGATGTTGACGAGGCCGCATAGCCAGGTGCAGCAATCTTGAGCCATCCGCATCCCGGGAGCGCGGGCGGCCCGCCTGCATGTGCGCAAGATGCCCGCGGTCTCAGTGATCAATCGTGTTGCACCTGGCGTTAGGGCGCCGCAGGGTTACATCAACGTCGTTGCAGATCCGCCTCGCAATCCGTTCAATGTCTCTGCACTTCGCTCTAGCGTGCAGGTCGATCGCCCCAAATCACTGTAAAACAGGTATAATAGAAGCCTGTTGCTACCTGGCGGTATGCCTGAATGCTCGAGGTGCGCATGAAACGCTACTCGTATCTTGCGACGCTATGTTCTTCGCTCGGTACGCTGCTACTGATCACATGGCTTGCCATGCCCCACGACCTTGCTGCCCGGCACCGCCCGCCGGTGGCCGATTTTGCGCCGCCGCTATCGCCGGCCGCCGAACGTGCCGCTGTTGCTTCAGCCCGGCAGATGCAGCAGCATGCCGTGCAGGATGCCGCCGTGCTTCCGGCAGTGCAGACAAACTTCTTCGCAGCAACCGGCTACCATGTGAGCGATCGTGCCGGGTTTCTGACATTCTGGCGACAGAACGGCGGCTTACTGATCTTCGGCTACCCGATCAGCGGCGAGCTGGTGGAAGATGGCCGGATCGTCCAGTATTTCGAACGGGCACGCTTCGAATATCATCCCGAGAACTACGGCAGCGACGACCAGGTGATGCTGACACTACTCGGCCGGGTATTGACCGGTGATCGCGACTTCCCCGACGGTGCCCCGACCGAGGGGCGCGTCTACTTCCCCGAAACTCGCCAGACGCTTGGTGGGCGGTTTTTGAAGTTCTGGGAGAAGCGCGGCGGCCTGAAGATCTTCGGCTACCCGATCAGTGAGCCGATCGAAGAGATCAGCCCGACCGATGGCCAGGTGCGCATTACCCAGTATTTCGAACGTGCTCGCCTTGAGTATGTTCCCGAGGCGATGCCGGCATTCTACCGCCAGATGGAGAGTGCCAATGGTGTGCTGCTCGCGGCACTGCACGAAATTCGCCTGGCTGATTACGGCAGGCAGGCACTGGCACAACGTGCCCTTGCCCCGCCGGTACAGCAGCAGCTACCGGCTGCCGCCGAATGGGCACCGACAAACTGGGTACGGCATATCGAAGTTGATCTGACAGCACAAATGCTGACGGCTTACGAAGGCGGAATGGCCATCTACCGCGCACCGGTCGCCACCGGGCGCGACGGCTTCAATACCCCCACCGGTACTTACGCCGTCTATCTGAAATACCCGATCCAGACGATGCAGGGATCGGCGGGTGGCGAAAGCTGGTATGTTCCCGACATCCCCTGGGTGCAATATGTTGTCGGTGGGGTAGCATTCCATGGCACCTACTGGCATGATCGCTGGGGTAGCGGCGTACGCATGTCACACGGCTGTATCAATCTGAATATCGACGATGCCCAGTGGTTGTATGAATGGGCCGACATCGGAACTTCGGTCACGATTCGGTATTGAGTACCCTAACCATGGACGCAGCAACCCCACAAACGCCAACCGAAGCCCCAATGCGGCAGCAACGACGCAACAGCCCGGCCGCCGAAACCGATGATACCGGGCCGCTCAAACCATGCCAGGATCTGCTGCACAGCCCGGTCGCAAACCGGCTTGTCGAGCGTTTTATGCGCTATCGGCGTGATCGCGCCACACTCGATCACGGGGTATCGCTGATTCGTGCCGCATATGCGGTAGCCTGCGATGCCCATGCCGGCCAGCAACGCCAGTCGGGCGAGGCCTATATCGAGCATCCGGTCGCCGTTGCCGAACTATTGCTCGATCTACACCTCGATGCGGCATCGATTGCGGCGGCACTGCTGCATGATGTGCTGGAAGATACCGATATTTCGCGCGAGCAGATGGCGGCCCAGTTTGGCGAAGAGATCGCACACCTTGTCGATGGCGTCACGAAGCTCTCGAAGCTTGAGGAACGCTCGAAAGAAGAAGCGCAGGCCGGCTCATTCCGCAAGATGTTCCTGGCGATCTGGAAAGATCCACGGGTGGTGCTCGTCAAGCTTGCCGACCGGCTGCATAACATGCGTACGATCAGCTCCAAGCCGCTCGAAAGCCAGCAGCGTACTGCCCGTGAAACGATCGAAATCTATGCACCGCTGGCGCATCGGCTTGGCATCTGGCAGTTCAAATGGGAACTGGAAGATCGCGCGTTTGCGGTGCTGAATCCTGAGAAATACCAGGAGATCAGCCGCCAGTTATCGATGAAGCGTGATTACCGCGAACGCTTGATCCAGCGCGTGATTGGCCGGCTGCGCACAACCCTCGAAAAAGAGGGCATTGCCGCCGATATTACCGGCCGGCCGAAGCATATCTATTCGATCCACCGCAAGATGGAACGCAAAGGGGTCAATCTCGACCAGATCTATGATCAGCTTGCGGTACGGGTGATCATCGGTGCGCCACTGGCCGATGAAACTGATGCGCAGAATGGTGAAGCCGCGAGTGATGATGCCGATCTGCACGCCCGCCGGAACGAATCGCGATCGGGAAGCAGCCGCCGCAGTGCGCGTGATGCCGAACGCCGCCGCGACGAGCGCGATAAGGATCTCTGCTACCGGGTGCTCGGCCTGGTACACGCACTCTGGCCGCCGGTACCGGGTGAGTTCGATGACTATATCGCCCGACCCAAAGAGAGCATGTATCAGTCGTTGCATACAACGGTCCTCATCCCCGGCGGGCAGCCATGCGAAGTTCAGATCCGCACTTGGCACATGCACGAAGTTGCCGAGCTTGGGATCGCCGCCCACTGGCGTTACAAAGAAGGTTTCGAACGCGACGATCCAACGTTCGAGAGCAAGCTCTCGTGGTTGCGCGGCATGGTCGAGTGGCGTCGTGAACTGACGGCACGTGAGTTCGTTGATTCGCTGCGCGATGATGAACTCCACGAGCAGGTGTATGTCTTCACGCCAAAGGGGCGGATTATCGATCTGCCGCTTGGATCGACCCCGGTCGATTTCGCCTATCGTATCCACTCCGAAGTTGGCAATTCGTGTGTCGGTGCGAAGGTCAACAACAAAATGGTACCGCTCGATTATCAACTGCAGAGCGGCGAAATTGTACAGATCATCACCACCCGCACGCCACGCGGCCCGAGCCGCGACTGGCTGAATTTCGTGCGCACGTCCGGCGCGCGCAATCATATCCGGCGTTATTTCAAGCGGCTGCACTACGATGAGAATGTGACGGCCGGCCGTGATATGCTCGAAAAAGAGATGAAGCGCCTGGGGGTGCATGTGCCGTTCGACGACATCGTGCGGATCGCGAATGTCAAGACAGTCGAGGATCTCTTCGCGCAGATCGGCTTTGGCGATCTGGCGGCACGTAATATCTTGCAGCGCCTGCTGGCGCAGCGCACACCCGAAGATGCCGGCGATCTCGCCTCGTTGCCGCCGGTGTCGCCGCCGCAACCGGCACCGCGTACCGATGCCAAAGGGATCCAGGTACGTGGCGAGAGCCGCATGCTGACGCGGCTGGCACGCTGCTGCAACCCGGTTGTTGGCGAGCCGATCGTCGGCTTTGTGACTCGTGGCAAAGGGGTGACGGTGCACCGGGCCGATTGCCGCACCATCATCAACACCAACGAAGCCGATCGCGGCCGGCTGGTCGAGGTCACATGGGGCAGTGAGGTTCCCAAACAGGGGTATCCGGTGCCGGTACGTATCGAGGCCTGGGATCGTGTCGGGCTGTGGCGTGATATTTCGGGGGCCGTGGCCGATGAGGGGATCAATATCGAAGCGGTAGAACAGATCGCAACCCGCAAGCCGGGGCGAGCTGTGTTACTGGCGACACTCAAGGTGCAGAGCCTGGCCCAACTCACGGCGATTCTCGATAAACTCAACCGCATGCGTGATGTGATCGAAGCCTGGCGCGACCAGAGCAGCCTGACGTCGCATGTACCCGGCCCACGTGAGTAATACCAGCCGGATTCGGGGCTGGTTATGGCACCCGCTTCTGCTCTATAGCCAGGTGCATCTATCTTGAGCCATCCGCAGCCTGAGAGCGCGGGCGTCCCGCCCGTATGATCAATCGTTTTGCACCTGGCTATAATTGATCAAGTAATGCTCCGACACATTCCGTCACGCGCAGATTGATCGCATCAGGGCTGCCGAGTTCTAGAAGCTGGGTAGCCGGGATGCCCGCCCCAAACACCACTTTCGTATCGGTATCGCGATACGACGGCAATAACACCTGAAGTGTCGCAGCCGCCCAATCACGCTCTTTCTGAGTCGGCAGCATCCTGATGACCGGGTTGCGCTGCGCACTGGCCGAAATGACACCGCTCACGACCGCCGGCAGCACGATCGTCTGCGGGGCGAGGCGGGCGAAGAGTGCAGTGCTGGTAGCCCACCGGGTCAGCGAGGTGCGCGCATCACGACGCACCGCCGGATCGGGTTCGATCGAGCCTGCCGGAAAGGTCAGTAATGCACCACCTCGCCGTAATTGAGCCGCCGCCAGGCGGATAACACCACTCCGGCCGGGTGATTCTTCAGACACGAAGATCAGGTGCCGGCATGTCTGCGGCAGGCCATCGAGAAGCTCGCGCTGCGCCGCGATCACCCGCAGATCATCGCGCTGCAGGCCAACCCAGAGCGCCATTGCATCAACCATACCCGGATGGTTCGAAACGATCAGCAACGGCCCATGGGGCGGTACATGCTCCTGGCCGAAGATCTGTAGCGAACGGGTAAATCGTTCGAGCAGCCAGGCTCCGGCGACGATCAGCCCTTCGCTGCCGGCAAGGCGATCAAAGGCAACCACCTGGCGTGCCAGGCGGCGCGAAGGAATGTGCGCCAGAGCTTCCAGGAGCGGCACCAGCAATCCGGCACGATCGAGCCTGAATGCACGCAGCAGATCAGCCGCATGGAGGTGCGTCAGAAAGTCGAGTTGTTCGCGATCGCCTGCGAGTGCAGGTGTTACCCGGTACATGGCGCTCCTCTCTGTGTATACTGTGTATTATACGTGTCGCGTCGACTGGTTGTCTTTCTGCATAAGGAATAACCTCAGCATCACATGCCCGAGACGACAGGGCATTTCGCATCCGACCTCTGATTGCCAGACCAACAGAGGTGACGTGACGTCGCCCTCGTGTCAGACATAGGGCTACGTCAAAGTCCTTGAGGCTCCGCCTCAAACTCTGTTTTCTGGGTGTTTCTGGCGG
>CALLZL010000271.1 GCA_937859575.1 uncultured Chloroflexota bacterium | reverse complement strand
GAGCGGCTATACAGCTCATGGGCAGCTGACGGCACTGACGATCGCATTGGCACCCGGCGAGCTGCCGCCGCCAACAGCGACCGCAACGGCAACACCGTCGCATACTGCTACACGATTGCCAACCGCAACGGCAACATCGACCAGCACAGCAACATTATTGCCGACTAGTACCGCAACACCAACCAGCACGGCAACAGCAATACCTTCAGCAACACCGCCGCCGTTGCCGAGCCCCATCCCGCCGACGCGAGTGCCAACGGCAATACCCGAACCAACGGCCATACCGACAACATCACCGCCGGCACCGCCGCTGCCGACAGTCGGCAACGACGACGCGAACGAGAACAGTGACGACAACGGGAACGAGAACAGTGACGACAACGGGAACGAGAACAGTGATGACAACGGGAACGAGAACAGTGACGACAATGGGAACGAGAACAGTGATGACAATGGGAACGAGAACAGTGATGACGACAGGAACGAGAACAGCGACGACAATAGCGGCCGGAATCGTGGCGGGGATGATGACTAAGGCCATTCGAGCTAGGTCTGACCGCCTATTATGAACCCTTAGAGTAAGGTATGGTAGTCGCTTCGGCTGAGTTGTCTGATATTTCGATCATCGACTGCGAGCCGGCCGTCTGCGGCAGTGATGGCCCGGCAATAGCGCTGAAGGTGACTGACAACAATCCGATCGTCATTCCCACCCTTCGGAGCGATCCTTCGCCGCAGAGCGGCTCAGGATGCCACAACAAGCGGCGGCAACCCCAGAAGACTCGCACCGCCAGGTTATAACTTGCAGAGAAGAAAATGCAAAGGTATACTAACTATACGGTTCACTAATCAAAACCCATGGGGAAGAGGCCTTGACAAAGCGTTGGAATGCAGCTGATGCCACCCAGGAACTATTAGCAGTGCTGCCATTGATCATGCGTATTGTGGCGGGTGCCGTAAAACACGAAGCAGGTGCTGATCTGACGATGCCGCAGTATCGGGTACTGGCGTTGCTTGCTGAAGATGCGCAGACGGCAACAACCCTCGCGAAGCGGCGGCGTGTCAGCCTGCCGACGATGGGGGCACTGGTGCAGGCGCTGGTCGAACGTGGTTTCGTCTCGCGGATTCCTGATCCGCGTGATCGGCGTCAGCAGCTGCTCGAACTCACCGAAATCGGACGTGATCGGTATCAGCGTGCCGAGGTGCGGGCGATTCGGCAACTGCAGCCACTGCTCGCCACTCTGAGCGACGAAGAGCTTCTTGCGGTGCAGATCGCGCTGCCGGCGTTACATCGCGCCCTGACAAACGACGAGGAACAGGTAATCGATGGCGACGCTGCCTCAGACTGAGCCGCCACAACCGGCTGCCCAGCGCATCCTGGCCGGTTTCCAGGCACTGCGCGAGCGCAATTACCGTCTCTACTGGTTGGGTCAGCTAGTTTCGATGACCGGCTCGTGGATGCAGACGACGGCACAGGCCTGGCTGGTGTTACAGCTGACAAATTCGGCTTTTGCGATCGGTCTGGTTGCAACCCTCCAGTTTCTGCCGGTATTGTTGCTTTCACTGGTCGGTGGAGTGATTGCCGATCGCGTCCCACGCTTCAGGCTCATCCTGGTGATGCAGATCCTGGCAATGCTGCTGACGGCGATCTTCGCGGCGCTGGTCGGCAGTGATCTTATTCAGCTCTGGCATGTCTATCTGCTGGCTGCACTGCAGGGCCTGGTGAATGCGATCGATCAGCCGGTGCGGCAGGCTTTTGCGATCGAGCTTGTGGATCGTGAGCGCCGCACCAATGCGGTGGCGCTCAATTCGATCATGTTCAACCTGGCGCGCATCGTCGGCCCGGCGCTTGCCGGGATCCTGATCGCACCATTCGGTATTGCGCTGGTTTTATGGTTGAATGCCGCCAGTTTTCTGGCGGTGATCGGCGGCCTGCTGCTGATGGATTCAACCCGTTTTCCGGCGATCAGCCGGCCGCATGGTCGGGCGCTTGCCGATCTCAAGGAGGGATTGGTGTATGCCTGGCGCACCCCTGAGGTGCTGTTGCTGTTGATTCTGGTAGCGGCAATCGGCACATTCGGCTACAACTTTAGTGTCACTTTGCCGCTGATTGGCGGTTTTTTGCTCAACACCAGCGCCGCAGAATATGGCATTCTTGGTGCGGTGCTTGGTGCTGGTTCGCTTGTTGGTGCGCTCTTTACCGCGGATGCACGCCATCCGGGTCTGGGGCGTGTGCTTGTGTCGGCTGTTGCATTCAGCCTTCTGCTGGGGGCAGTGGCGCTCAGTAGCAACTACTGGCTTTCGCTTGGCCTTTTACTGATCCTCGGGTTTGCCGGTCTGATCTTCACCACCACTGCCGGTACCCTGGTGCAGTTACGTGTGCCGGATGCCCTGCGCGGCAGGGTCACCAGCCTCTATATGCTGCTCTTCATGGGCAGCACACCGATCGGCGGGCTGCTCGTGGGCACAACCGCCGCCGCCTGGGGGGTGAGTAGTGCGCTGCTGATCTGTGCTGCCTGTTGCCTGCTGGGTATCGGTGGTGGGTTCCTGTATCTTCAGCGCCATCCCGACCAGACCGGCTCGTAATTCGTTGCGTAACCCCACCCGATGAGGGGCTACTCCGGTGCAGGTTCGCCAAGGTTCTCGATCGCCAGTGGTTCGATGGCATCACCCGGCGTAAAGCCGAAGATCCGCGAGTAGAAGTAGAATTCACTCTCCAGCGCACGCTTGATATTGGCAGCTTGCCGAAAACCGTGCTGTTCGCCTTCGAAGGGGACGTAGGCCACCGGCAGGCCGCGATCCCGTAATGCCTCGACCATGCGTTCGGCCTGGTTGGGTGGCACAACGGCATCTTCGAGACCCTGGAAGAAGATGATCGGGCATGTCAGTTGTGCGGTAAAGTGGATCGGCGAGCGTTCGACATACAGATCACGGCGCTCGGGGTATGGGCCAATCAGTTGATCGAGATACCGCGCCTCGAATTTATGGGTGTCGTGCGCCAGTGCCTCAAGGTCGCTGATGCCGTAGTAGCTTGCACCGGCACGGAAGACGTTGCGGAAGGTGAGCGCCGCCAGGGTTGTGTAGCCGCCGGCACTACCACCGGTGATCGCCATGCGTTGCGGATCAACCAGCCCTTGATCGGCCAGGTGGCGCGCCCCATAACAACAATCATCGACATCGACGATCCCCCAGCGATGGTTGAGTTGTTCGCGGTAGGCCCGGCCATAGCCGGTACTGCCACCGTAATTGACGTCGAGCACCGCAATACCACGGCTCGTCCAGTATTGGATCCCGGGCCGCAGAGCCGGTGATGTCGAACCGGTCGGCCCGCCATGGCTCATCACCAGGAGCGGCGGCCGCTCATCGGGCGGGGCGGTATAGCCGGCATTGCGGGGCGCGTAGAAGAAGCCATGCGCTTCGCGACCATCGGCACTCGCATAACGGATCGGCTGTGCTTCCGAGATCGATCCCGGCTCGATGCTGAGCTCGCTGGTGCGTCGCACTACCAGATACGCACCATTAATCAGATCAAGTGTGACCAGCGCCATGCTTTCGGTTGGCGATCCAGCCAGGAAGACAGCCCGATCGCCGGCGGCACGCACCGAGTCAAAAACGGTATACGGCAGATCGATCGGCCAGAGGGTGTTGTCGGTGTCGATGATTGCCAGGTTACCGACACCCTGGTGCAGGTACGAACAGACGATCCGCCCATCATCGGCAAAGGCGTAGGTCGAGATGCCGAAATTCCAGTAGGGCAGGCCAAACTCCGCTTCCATCGGGCAGATCGGCTCATCGCGACCGTTACGGCGGCGATACAGGTTCCACCAGCCGGTGCGCTCGGCAACGAAGTGCAGAATACCGCCTGGCGACCATTCGGGTTGAAATGCAGCATCGCCACGCCCACCGGCGATGCGCTCGGCCGGGCCCAGGTGCCCATCGGCTGCGAAGGTTGCAACCCACAACTCGGCGGCATCCCATGGCATATCAGGCTGATCCCAGCAGAGCCAGGCCAGTTGTGTGCCGTCGGGGCTGATGCGCGGCGCGCAGTAGAAATCACGCCCTTGCACCAGTACCTGTGGCTCGCCGCCGACTGTCGGCACCGCAGCAATCATGTTGAGTGGGGCACCCTCGCCCCGATGATCTTCCAGCACACAGATCAGCCGTTCGCGCTGCCGATCGACACGTGCGTCGGCATAGCGCAGTGCCGCCGGCTTGCCCTCTGCGGCCGGGTCGGGGGTGATCGGGTGTGGCGGGCCGCCGCGCCCCCGCCGGGAGAGGGGCCGATCCACGAAATGGCTGAAGAAGATCCGCTCATCATCGACGTCATAGGCTCCGCCGCCATACTCATGCACACGGGTACGGACATTCAGATCCGCTGCGGTGACATCGTTGATGCCGCCGTCGGGTGTGCGGCATACCACCACCATCCGGCCCCGCTCGGCCGGCCGCCCTTCGACCCAATAGATCCCGGTGGTGTTGATCGTCACCTGGCTCAGGCGCAGGCTGCCGGCCGCCACCCGTTCGGCACTCAGCGGCGAACGCCATGAACCGTATGCTGCACTGATTGTCTCACTCATCGAACACCTCATTCTACTCGCCGCCAAACCGCTCGAACATGATCGATCTGGTTAGTTGCGCAGCAAATGGTGGGCTACCTTACGGACTCCGCCGATCAGATCGTCGAGATCCTCTTCGCTGAAGAATGGGCCGACACTAATGCCGACGGCACGCGCCAGCCGATCTTCGGTTTGTGGGCACATTCCCATGTGGTAGCGGATCGGTTCGGGAAATGCATGTGTACAGTGGAACGGACAGCCGCCGGTGATCGTCCACTGATTGAGGATCTGCTGAGCTGCGTACACCGGTAGCCCGCCATACACCTTGCCCGCCGGTACCCCTTCGGCCTGGAGCGCTTTGGCAACACTCTCGGCAGTGGCGGCATCCGGCAGATAAAAGATGGTGCCTACCGCATGGCGATCGCGATCGGGGATCGCCGGCGGTACATCGATTCCTTCGATCTCGGCAATCGCATTGCGTACAATCGCGGTATTACGCTCGATATGTTCGAGAATGACATCGAGTTTGGCGATCTGGCAGCCCAGGATGGCACCGGTGATCTCACTCATGCGCAGGTTCTCGCCGATCACCGGCTGGCCGCCGAAATTGTCGCGCACCCCGGCGTGTGATGTCCAGAACTGGCCACCCTGGTCGGAATAGATCGCTGCACGACGAAACACCTCGGCATCACTGGTAACGAGCACCCCACCTTCACCACTCGTGATATTTTTTTCGAGCTGGAAGCTGAAACAACCGACATCACCGATTGTGCCGACATGCCGCCCTTTGTAAAAGCTGCCGCACGACTGTGCCGCATCTTCGATCACCAGCAGGCCATGCTCGCGGGCAAACGTCATGATCGGATCCATGTCGGCGGTAACCCCGTTGAGATGCACCGGCATGATCG
This sequence comes from uncultured Chloroflexota bacterium, assembly GCA_937859575.1. Classification (GTDB taxonomy): domain Bacteria; phylum Chloroflexota; class Chloroflexia; order Chloroflexales; family Roseiflexaceae; genus CALLZL01. Next base: position 9,108 of record CALLZL010000271.1, on the reverse strand, counting down.
CTTTGGTACGGGGCGTGAGGCGCGCCGCCAGGTCGGCCGGGTCGAGCTGCATATACGCATCGACCTCGACAAAGATCGGCCGGGCACGCGCCGCGACAATCGCACCCACCGAAGCAATGAATGTCACCGCTGGTACGAGTACGTCGTCGCCGGGGCCAATGCCGAGGCCGGCCAGCCCGAGGCGGAGTGCCGCTGTGCCGCTGCTGGATCCCAGTGCATGCGGTGCGCCGACATAGGCCGCAAAGCGCTTCTCGAAATCGGCTACCTTGAAGAGCGGCTTTGGCCCATAGTAACGAAAGAGAGACTGACTCTCAAGAACCTCTAGAACTGCCTGCTTTTCTTCTTCGCCGATGAGTGCCGCCCCCTTATAGCGGTTGAGCACGCGGTCGATCACTGGTGTTCCGCCGTCAATAGCCAGCGGTGCTTCCCAGGGCATGGTTCCACTCGTCATTGTGTGTCTCCGTAGTGCTTGGCTGCGTCCAGCTAGGATTATAGATCAAGTAGAGCTGTGTAGCGGTGCCTGGTGAGGTTGTGCCTTCGATGCAGTCGCCCCCTCCGACGCCAACAATACGCGGTGGCGGAGGGGGCGATAGTTGGAATGATAGCGACAGCCGGTTCACTGCACAGATGTAGGCACTCGGATACTTAGCGGCGCACCAGGCGGATCACACCATCGATCCGGCGGCGAATCCGGCGATAGGCGATCCAGAGCACCAGTGTCGGCAGGGCGATTGCCAGCATGCGCATCAGCGCCCAGCGGATGAGGCGGCGATGCCATGGGTGTGCCGGGGCCTGCACCATTACGGCGACCGGTGCCGGCTCATCGGTTGGCGCGTCGGTCGCTGGAGTAGGTGGTGGAATACGATGACGTAGCAGTGAGCGTACCACCAGAAAGAGCAACGAGAACAGGCCGAGTATACCGGCAAACGCCGCAACCTGGGGTGTCGAGAGCAACACACGTGTCTGGCTGTCGGTATCGGCACGCCGAGCGATCAGGATGCCGATCAGGCCGCTGCGTACATGGGCCTCGCGGCTGATCACCACCCCGGCCGCGCCACCTTCGAGGTGCAGATCACCAGCGGCCTGAATAATCGGTGCCGCACCGGCCGTCATAACCACATCGCCACCGGCGTTGATCCGCCCGGCAGCACTCAGGTTCATCACGACACCCGCACCGGCGTCGATCGAGCGGGCTGCACTACGTGAAACAATCGCTTTCTGCGAATGAACAGCTGCCTGTTGTTCAAGCGCTGCCGACATTGCGGTATGCCTACGTCCAACAAGACGCTTCAGCATCACGATCCTCCTACCAGGTCACACTCATCATCGAGCAGTTGAGACCACTGCCGATCCCGAGCAAGCCTATTGTATCCCCATGCCGGACACGACCGGCCTCGACGGCCTGGGCCAATGTGATCGGGAGCGCAGCCGGGCCGATATTGCCCAATGTGGGGAAGTTAAGAAACATTTTGTCGAGCGGAACACCCATCGACTCAGCAACGGCGGCGGTATGCCGGGCGCTGACCTGATGGGGTGCATAGAGCGCAATCGCGTCGTCGCTCCAGCGCGGTAGCGTTGCATGGGCGAGCTGCCATGTGCGGGCTGCGAGCTGGACACCGGCAATCAGGAGCGCTGCTGCATCGGTGCGCATCCATTCGGGCTGACCGTAACACAGGCGGTTGTGTTCGGTAGCAGCAAGCGTGACGACTCCATTGATCCGGTGGCCTGTCTGCGAATGGCGCTGGTGTGCCAGCACCATTGCCACTGCCCCGGAACCGAGCGTCAGTGTGGCGAAATTCTCACGAAACTCCTGGCTGGTCGTCGTTGGTGATTGCAGCCGACGGATGGTTGCCATTACTGCTTCCTGTGAGCCTTCACCATCAACGATCAGGGCATACTCGATGATGCCGGCTTCGATCATCATGGCGGCATGCACCATACCGTTCAAGAAGCCGAGACATGCATTGCTGACGTCGTAGTTCATGCAGCTCGCAGGCAGCTTCAGATTGCCATGCACCAGGCATGCCACCGATGGCTCGATATAATCACGGCAGACCGATGTGCTGATAATGGTGCCAATACGCGCCGGATCAACTCCGGCAAGCTCGATCGCACGCCGCGCCGCAAGGGTAGCGACATCACTCGGCATTGTGCCGCGGTTCCAGAAGCGCCGCTCACGAATGCCCGTCAGATCCTCGATCCGACCACGTGGGATGTGGAGCCGCTGCATGGTTTCGTCGATCTGGTCTTCCAGCCACTCCGATGAAATCCGGTGCGGCGCCAATTCGTAGCCAATCGATTCAATCGTGACGTTCTGAAAGAGCATCGGTGTGTTCCTCTATGTTCATTCCATTCATCATACCACTTTTCCCCATTTGCGGCAGCATGCCGAGTAGGGCCTATGTGTTCTCGTAACAGGCGGGTACGGGAGGAGTAGGCTGTCATGCTGCGTGCAGCGAAGCATCGCTCTGCGGAGTGGGAGCGACGCATGGCGCATCCCTTCCCCCGGAGCGATCCTTCGCCGCACAGCGGCTCAGGATGCCATGCCGAAACAGGAGATCTTGACATTATAGAACTCATGTTCTACACTAGATCGTGTAAAGACCATAGCCGGATGGATCGGGCGCATGATGATGAAGGCGGCAGCCGGTTGCAGCTACGACTTGGTGTTGCAGTAAAGATCATGGGGCGTGGCGGGATGCGGGTTGCTGATGAGCGGCGCGGCATGCATACACCGCATCTCAGCCTGAGCTTACTGATGTTGCGAGATGTACTGCTGTATCTGGCATCACAGCAGGTTGGATGTTATCGGTTGCCGGATGCCGTGCTACCGGTGCGTAATATGGATCTGGCGCGTATCGCGCAGCAACTGGCGGCATGTCGCGCACTTCTGGCCGAAGTTGGCGGTCTGGCGCAACGGCATGCGATTCGGCTCACGATCCACAGCGGCATGCATGTCGTGGTGGGGAGCCGTGATGCAGCGGTGGCGCAGCGCGGGCTTCACGAGGTGACGGCGCTGGCGATGTTGCTTGATGCACTCGGCTGTGGGCCGGAAGGAGTGATCGTGGTGCACGTGCCGGCAGCGCAGCAGGCGTTGGAGGTGTGTGCGGATCGGATCCTGTCGCTACCTTCTATGGTGCGGCGGCGCATTGTGTCTGAAATCGGCGAGCATGGCGCATCACTTGCGGCCGCACTACGGCTGTATCAGCTCTGTGGCGTACCGGTCGTCTTTGATACGCTGCATTTTCAGCACAACAACCCCGAGCGGCTCCCGTTGGCTGTAGCGCTCGGATTAGCGCTGGCGACCTGGCCTGCCGACATCCGTCCCAAGATCCATTTCAGCAGCCAGCGTACCGAGGCGCATCTCCGTGGAGCGCAGGGCGATCGTGGCAACCATGTTATCGCTCCACGTGCCGGTCAGCATGCCGATTACATCAACCCATTCGAATTTCTGGCGCTGCTCGATGCCGCGCGTGGTCTGCCGCCCTTCGATATCATGCTTGAAGCAAAAGCGGCCGATCTGGCACTATTGCGCTTGCGGGCCGATCTGGCGCAACATGCTCCGGTCATCGCGGAGGAGATCCGATGAATCTGTTTTCTGCCAACGACGAGATCCGCTATAGTGCGGCGGTGCTTGTCTGTATCGTGCCGCATCCGGCCGATCTCACACGGGTTGCCACAGCGCACTGGTATCGCATTCCGCTGGCACGTGCGCCACGCCGCCTGGCTGCCGAGTATCTCGCTTTCTATCAGACGGCGGCTTTTGCTGAGCGGCGCTGGCGTATCGAGCAGATTGCCGCAGTCGAACGGATTGATGTGCTGACACGTCGCGAACTCTTGCCTGACGAAGCCGAGCATCCACGTGCAGCCGAACGCTACTACCGGTTTGAACTTGGGCCGCTTGAATGGTTGCCGTTGCCGTTGCCGGCACGCCGGCTACGGCGGATCAGCTTTATTGCCACAACCGTCGAGCGGTTGCTGCATGCCCATGATGTCAATCAACTCTGGCACAGGCAGGCGGCTGAGGTTGAGACCCTCTGGGGCGCGGGGGTCAATCGGGTAGCGCGGCGTCTACCAGCGCTACCAGTGGGGTTCCATAGAGCGGATGACTCGTGATCACCGCTTCGACGGCATAGGCGGCCCGTAACAGGCCGGGGGTCAATACCGCTGCCGGGCGATCGAATGCCAGGAGTTCCCCCTGGTGCAAGAGTGCCAGGCGATCGGCATAGATCGCAGCCAGGTTGAGATCATGCAGCGCAGCAATCACGATCAGCCCCTGGCGAGCCAGGCTGCGGATCAGGCGCATGATGGCCGTCTGGTGGTGAAGATCCAGATGGGCGGTTGCTTCATCAAGCAGCAAGACGTGCGGTTCCTGCGCAAGGGCGCGGGCGATCAACACCCGCTGCTGTTCGCCACCCGAAAGTTCGCCGATTCGGCGGATTGTCAGATCGCTGACGGCGGTGGCACGCATGGCCTGTTCGGCAATCGAATAGTCATGCGGCTGCTCGCCGCTGAGCGGTGCCAGGTGCGGTGTGCGGCCCATCAACACCACTTCACCGACCGTAAAGCCTTCCGGCAGCCGGCCACCCTGTGGTACGCTGGCGACCAGGCGCGCACGTGCGGCGGCGGTAGCCTGGATGAGATCCAGATCGCCCAGGAACATCCGCCCGGCGGTTGGCCTGATCGCACCACTGATCGCACGCAAGGGCGATGTCTTGCCTGAGCCGTTGGGGCCAATCAGGCCGATCACCTCGCCGGGTTGGGCGCTGAGGGTCAGGCTGCGAATCGCAACACGCCCGGGGTAGCTGGCCGTGAGCTGTTCGATCGTCAATAACGGCATCAGAAGAAGCTGGCCCCTTTCGCACGCCGCAAGAGGTACAGGAAGAATGGGGCACCCACAGCCGCCGTGACGACGCCAAGCGGCAGCTCGGCCGGAGCGATCAGGGTGCGCGCCAGCAGATCGGCCAGCAGCAGGAAGGTTGCCCCACCAAGCGCAGCCAACGGGAGCAGGCGGCGATGATCGGCCCCGACCAGCAAGCGAATCGTATGCGGAACAATCAGCCCGGCGAAGCCGACAAGCCCGCTGAACGCAACTGCTGCGGCCGTCATGAGGGTTGCGGCAATAATGACCAGCAGTTTGAGGCGCTCGACGTCGATACCGAGCTGGCGGGCCTGAAACTCATCAAACAGGATCAGATTGAGCGGCCGGGCACACACAACCAGCGTCACAAACCCCACGAGTGCAAATGGTACAACCGTCAGCACCGGCTCCCAACCACCGGTGGCATAACCGCCGAGCAAAAACGCGAGAATCCGGGCCGTCTGGCTACTCAGACGCAGCAGGATGAAGGTACTGGCTGCCGAGGTGAGCGTGCCGATAGCCACCCCGGCAAGCAGCAGCGTCGTGATTGGTGTTACACCTCCGATTCGCCCCAGGGTATAGACGGTGGCAACCGTCGCAACTGCGCCGATAAATGCACCAAATGGAATGATCAGCAGCGGAACATCCGGTGTCGTGGTGCGTATGGCGGCGGCCAGTATTGCCCCCAGGCCGGCCCCCGAAGCGACCCCGATCAGATACGGGTCGGCGAGTGGGTTGCGGAATAGCCCCTGGTAGGCGGCCCCCGAGCATGCCAGGGTTGCACCGGTGATCGCTACCAGTGCAACCCGCGGTAGCCGAATGTCAAGCAGAATACGCTCGAATGATGCCGGCCAGTCGGGAATGATTGCTATGCCGGGAATATGGCTCAGCAGAATCTTGAATGCTATCTCGGGTGGGATAGCCACGCTCCCGATTACAATGCTGAGCAGTGTGACGATGCCCAGCAGCAGTACTGCGATTATCACACCACCACGATGGCGCGGTAATCGCCAGCCGCGTGCCGCTACGGCAGTGCGGCGTACCGGATGTGGCTGCTTCTGGAGCGTCTGCATAAACTTCTCCTCTCACGGCACATGGGTTGCATGCGTGCCGGAGGTCGCGGCGTTCGGCGGATGCCCCGCATCCCTGTCTACGGCAGTGCGAAGAGTTCCGGGTGAATCAAGCGGGCGGCTGCTTCAAGTCCATCAACAATGCGTGGCCCCGGCCGGCTGACGAGGTTATCATCGATCGGATAGACACGCTGCTCGCGGACGGCGCTGATGACATCCCACCCCGGCCGCGCCAGTAACGACTCAACCGTGGTTCCATATGCCGCATTCGACATAATGATCACCTGCGGATCGCCGGCTACAACCTGTTCGGCGCTGACCTGCGGGTATGGATTGTCGCTGGTGGCGAAGATGTTGACACCGCCGGCACGGGTGAGGATGTCATCGATAAAATTGCCGGGGCCGATACTGTATGGTTTGGTTTCGTCGGTTGCATCGATCTCCCAGTAGACCCGCGGTGTGGTGTTGGCTGTGGCGACCAGATCGGTGAGTGCTGCAAGGCGCTGCTGCATGGCGGCAACAGTGTCGTCGGCGGTCGCTGTACGCCCAAGAACTGTGCCCATCAGCCGGATATCATCAAACACCGACTCGAAGGTTGTCTCGAAGGTGCCGACCACCACGACACTGATGCCGAGTTGTGTGAGTTGTTGCACTGCTTCGGGCGAAGTTATCGCGGCAGCGAAGACGATATCCGGCTCAAGGGCGACAATCTGTTCGGTGTTGTAGCTGTAGTCGAGCCCGCCGATACGTGGCAGATTGCCCACTTCGGCCGGGAAATCCGAAAAATCATCAACGGCTATCACCCGCTCGCCGGCACCTAATGCAAACAGGATCTCGGTGGTGCTCGGCGCCAGTGAAATCAGGCGCGCTGCATCGGCAGGAACCGTCACCTCGCGGCCGGCACTGTCGGTGATCGTGCGTGTGTCGGGTTCCTGCAGCACAGCCGTAGCAACCGGCAGTTGAGTTGGGGCAGCCGTCGGTGCGGCGATCGGGGCACTACCGCACGCACTCAGCATCAGTGCAAGCAGCAGCGTCGGTATGAATAGCGATTTATACTTCATCACCTGGATGGCAACCTTTCAGCAAAACAGAGACACAAAAAAACCGACCTTGCGGGCAAGATCGGGTGGGGTGAACCGGCCGTAAGGGCATGCCGCGCCTTATGGGGGTCGATTCATCGCTCACCTCCTTGACACGAGAAGGGTGACGTGACAAGATCGAGGTCGGCGTCCTGGCTTACGAGCGTGCGAGTTGTGGCTCGCGGCGATCGATTACAGTTGCGGCACAGCGCTGGACTCTCACCAGCTTCCACCGTTCTGCCCTAGCATCCGGGCTATCGGGTCACCTCGATCATCGGTTGTCAGTGTACGTCGAATGCAGACGATTATAGCACAGAAGGGTATGGCATGAATCGGGCACGGCTGCGAGACCTGGGAATCACGATTGGGCAACTGCCGACGGGCAGGCATAACGCTATTACCGATGTTCCAGGGATCCTGGTTGGTCATGCGACGATCATGCATGACGCGCCACGGGTGGCACGCACCGGTGTCACCGTCATCCTGCCGCGTGATGGTGCGATCTGGCAGGATGCGGTGTTTGGTGGTTTTCACTCATTCAACGGCTGTGGCGAGATGACCGGCCTGCCGTGGCTTGAGGAATCCGGCATGATCGGCACGCCGATTGCCATCACCAATACCGCCGCGGTTGGGGCTGTCTGGGATGCTCTGACGGCCTATGGTTTCGAACATGGTCATGGTGATGCATTCTTGCCGATGGTTGCCGAGACGCATGATGGCTGGTTGAATGATCTCGCGGCGTTTAGTGTCGGCCGCGTGCATGTCGATACCGCGCTGGCTGCTGCGCGTAGCGGCCCGGTCGATGAAGGCAATGTCGGCGGCGGTACCGGAATGATCTGTCATGCCTTCAAAGGGGGCATCGGCACCTCGTCGCGGCTTGCAGCGACGGCAGCCGGTGAGTTTGTGGTTGGGGCGCTGGTGCAGGCCAACTATGGCGATCGTGAGCAGTTACGTGTCGATGGGGTCGCGGTCGGGCGCGAGTTGAATGCCGACCAAATTGCGTTACCATGGAGTCTGCCGCAACGTGCCGGATCGATCATTGTGGTTGTGGCGACCAATGCGCCACTGGTTGCCGATCAGTGCCGGCGGCTCGCCCGGCGTGCCACCGTCGGCCTGGCACGGGTTGGCGGTGTTGGCCATAATGGGAGTGGTGATCTCTTTTTGGCATTTGCGACCGGTAATCACCTGCCGCAGGGGCAGCAATCATTGTATGGTTTGCAGATGGTGCCGCAGACGCAGATCGATATGCTGTTCGAAGCAGTGGCCGAGGCGGTCGAGGAAGCGATCTTGAATGCACTGGTGGCGGCCGAAACCCTGACCGGTTTTCAAGGGCATACGGCGTATGCCCTTCCACTTGACGCCTTACAACGAATCATGCAGAAGTGATGGTGGGAAAGGAGCGAAGTTTGGCGATCCGCGAACAGATCATACATATCACACGCGGCGAGAGCCTCACGCAAGAACAGGCGGCTGCGGCCATGGAAGAGATCATGAGCGGTGTGGCGACACCGGCGCAGATTGCCGCTTTTCTGACGGCATTGGCACTCAAGGGCGAGACGGAGGCCGAGATTGCGGGCATGGCGCAGGTCATGCGGGCCAGGGCAACCCCGGTAAGCTACGATGGGCCGGTTCTTGATACATGCGGCACAGGCGGTGATGCGTCGGGAACATTCAATATCTCGACCACATCGGCTTTTCTGGCAGCCGGTGCCGGGGTGACGGTTGCCAAACATGGCAATCGGGCGATGTCGAGTGTCTGTGGTTCGGCCGATGTACTCGAAGGGTTGGGGGTTGGGATCGAACTCGACGCTGCCGGTGTGGCGCATTGTTTGCGTGAAGCCGGCATTGGTTTCATGTTCGCCCCCCGGTTCCACCCGGCGATGCGCTATGCCGGGCCGGTACGGCGCGAGATCGGCATCCGCACCGTGTTTAACATGCTTGGCCCGCTCACCAACCCGGCACGGGCACGCCACCAGGTGCTGGGGGTTGCCGATCCATTGCTCGCCGAGAAACTCGCGCATGCACTGGCGCGCCTCGATACAGTGCATGCATTGGTTGTGCATGGTCATGGCGGCCTTGATGAACTTGCGCTGAGTGG
>CALLZL010000270.1 GCA_937859575.1 uncultured Chloroflexota bacterium | reverse complement strand
CAGGCACTTGCCGCACCTGGCGGAATCGTGCATACCATTCTGGCCGAGCAAAACCCATGACTCCATCCAACGCCCTCGAACAAGAGCTCGCGGCGGCCGGGTATCGCTCTATTGCAGGAATCGACGAGGTTGGCCGTGGCTGTTGGGCAGACGCTCTTCCGATCTCGGCGGTTGTCTTGCCACCGGCTGTGCTGGCAAATGCGGATCGCCTGGCCGGAATCGATGACTCCAAAAAGCTGACACCTGTGCAGCGCGAAGCAGCCTACCAGACCATCCTGGCAAACACAGCCGCATGGGCGGTTGGTTCGGTGCCGGCCCATGTGATCGATAGCCACGGGATTCTGATAGCAACCCGGCTCGCCATGCAGATCGCACTGCTGCGGCTGCCACAGCTGCCCGATGCGCTGCTGATCGATGCCGTCGAACTCGTGGGCTGGCCATGTATGCAGCGCTCGCTGATACGCGGTGATTCGTACAGCCTCTCGATCGCCGCTGCATCGATTGTCGCCAAAGTAACGCGTGACCGCATGATGGCGGCGCTTGGCCGCTCTTACCCAACGTATGGATTCGAACAGCACAAGGGGTATGGCACAGCCGCCCATCAACAAGCACTACTGCGCTATGGCGTCACCATCCATCATCGGCGCAGCTTCCGCCCGATAGCCGCACTCGTGTGATATGATACAACGACCAGCAGCCACAGAACTGTAACATACGCTTCTTCAAGACAGTAGGAATACCATGACGATTGACTTTGACATACGCCCAACCATCACACAGCTGCAACGTGTCGGCATACGACCGGCCGATAAGCTACTGCACAAGATCATGCAGTACGGCCCGGCGGCATTCGAACCATTATGTGAACTTGCCTGTAATATTGATATGCTGTTTGAAGAACCACCAGCGTGTTATGCACCCATCCATGCGCTGCGCCTGCTTGGTGAACTGCGTACACCACGCAGTATCGAGCCGCTGATTAATGCGCTGAGTGGCGATATTCTCGATAGCGAAGATGGAACGCCGGAAGCCGTCTGGGCGAATGATGCCCCCCAGATCCTCGGCATGATCGGCAGGCCCGCGGTTGATCCGCTCCAGGCACTCGCCGATGATCCGGAACGCGACATGGTGCAGCGCGGCATGGCGCTGCTTGCACTCGCATTTACAATTGGCATAGAACCCGATCTGCGGCCAACGGTGATCGGCGGCCTGATCGAACGGCTTGCGGCAAGCGACGATCGAGAGTTCAACAGCCATATTGTGATTGCGCTTAGTAATGTTGCCGCCAGAGAGGCATATAGTCAGGTGATGGCACGCTTTCGTGCCGGTGCGATCGATACCGACATGATTACGGCCGCGATCGCCCGCCAGATGCTCTACAGCTCAACCCGCCTCGGCTGTGTCCGACACACCCTGGCCGAACGGTATGCATCGCATGGGCCGTTTGAGCAATCACGATAAGGCGTATGCTGCAGATCTCGCCACTTGCCGATCGGTTGCATCAGGCGGCAGTTACCTTCCTGCGTGGTGCGCCATACCGCAACGCACTGCCATTGGCGAATGTTACGCAGCTGCGTGCCAGCTGTGATGTCGTCGTGGCCCACGACGACGGCATGATTCTGGGGGTTGCTTCGTCGTATCGCGATCTGCCGGTGCCGAATGTAACCTATGCTGCCAGCCGGATGGATGTGGTGGCGCCACTGCTGGCCGGTTTGCTCGAACTCGCGCCACAGTTGCGCAATACACCGGCATGGGCATTGATGCCGGAAGAACGGGTGCAGCTACTCGCACAGCATGCCCAGCTGATCGATGCCGAGATCGAATACCAGATGGCTGCCGAACCCGAGACCCTACAGATGCCGCAGTTGCCGGCAGCCCGCCGGCTCAGGCCGGCAGATCTGCCGGCCGTGCGCGAGCTAGCCCGGGCATCCGGGCTGACGGTCTGGCGCGATGCGGCACTGCAACTTGGGCCGGCCTTTGGCTGTGAGATCGATGGGCAATTGGTGGCAATGGCAGCCACACAATTCGCCACTACAGACGTGATCGAAATCGGGCATGTCGCCACCCATCCCGACTTCCGGCGGCGCGGCTATGCATCGGCATGTACCGTCGCGCTGACACAGGCAGCCTTCGCACTGGCACCACGCGTCTATCTGATGGTTCTTGATCGCAATCGGCCGGCGCTCCAGCTCTATCGGCAACTCGGGTTCCAGATCGTCGAACGGTTCTGTCTGGCGCGCTTTATACTCTCATAAGAGGAGGGGCAGTCATGCGTGTGTTACTCTACGTCGGCCCGGCGCCAACCCGTGAAGAGACCATCAGCTTTAGTGCGCCGATCATCGCCCGCGCCGCACAAAGCGTGACACTGGTGACCGGGGGTGGCGCGGCGCAACAACCACTGCTCGATGAAGCGCAACAGCTCCTCAAGCTCCCCGATGATATACCGCTGACTTTGCGTGCACTCGATGGCGATCCGGCGGCGGCGATCCTGCACGCCGCCGAGGAACTGCCCTATGATCTGGTGATCGTCGGCCGGCTCAATCAACCGTTTACCCGCATCCTACCTGGGCGGCGAGCCCGCAGCCGCGAACTGGCACAACGACTTGAGCCGTCGGTGCTGCGCTTTCATGGTGCGGCACGACCGGTGCAACGCATCCTGCTTGCCAGTGGCGGCGATTCCCACCCCTTTGAAACCGCCAGTGTCACAGCACGAATTGCAGCACCAATCGGTGCTGCTGTAACGGTGCTGCATGTGCTGTCGCAGCAATCACTGATCTTTGAGGGGTTCGGCGCACGCCGCATCAGTATCGAACAGTTCATGGCTTCAAATTCGGTCGAGGCGGTTTCACTGCGCGCGGGGGCAGGCCCGCTCCCCCGGGGCGGGGTGCCAGCCACCCTCACCCGGCGGGGCCGGCCCGGGATCGGCGAGATTCTCGATGAGGTGCGGGGTGGCGGTTTTTATAT
>CALLZL010000269.1 GCA_937859575.1 uncultured Chloroflexota bacterium | reverse complement strand
GCGTTTCTGGCCGTACGTCGCCGGCAGCACCGCCAGGCGCTGCGCCTGGTTGGTGCCGCCGCCGCGCTGCGCGATGAGATAGGCGCCCCACTGCCGCCTGCCGAGCAAGAGACCCTCGATGCGCGCCTTGCCCCTGCGCGTGCTGCCCTGGGTGCCCAGGCCGATACCGCATTCCTCAGCGGCCGAGAACTCGGGTTCGATGCGACGCTGGCGCTAGCGATCAGCGACGATGAAGACATGGTACCGTAGTGCCGCATGTCTGATCTGGCTGCATCGAGCTACTGATCAATCGTTTTGCACCTGGCTATAGTGACCCTCGGCCACCCATCCCGTATCGCTTTCTGTATCTCTTTTTGTATCGCTGCACCTCTTCATTCTGCGACGACCGCATGCTACCCTACTGCTACACGCCAGGGCGAAGTGCAAAACGATTGATTGCTGGAAGCGCGGGCGGCTCGCCCGCATGCGCGACTCCGGCCATCAACCCCTGAAGGGACGCATACTATGAAATCGCAGCGCACTATTGGAATCCTCGCTCTCTGTATGTTCGCATATGCGCTACTCATGGTATCGGTGGCGAACGCCCAAGCCGGACGTGAGCGCCAGCGCATCGACCAGGAGCTCACAGCAGTGCTTGCGGCTGCCGGCTTTACCGGCCGGATCGAAACAACCCTCGAAGCACGCCTCGGCAGGCGCATCGATCGGCAGCTCGCCGATCTTGGCCGGCTGCTCTGGTTTGATTCGATCCTCGGCCTGAATGACGACAATAGCTGCGCCGGCTGCCATGCACCCCAGGCCGGTTTCGGCGATACCCAATCGATTGCGATCGGGATCGAGAATAACGGCATTGTCGGGCCAAATCGCAGCGGGCCGCGCAACATGCGGCGTACGCCGATGGTGATCAACAGCGCCTTCTTCCCGCGCCAGATGTGGAATTCACGCTTCGTGGCGCTTTCGGGCAACCCATTCGATAATCGCGCCGGCTTTCTCTTTCCTGAACCGGAGGGAACCAGCCTCTCGTATCAGCCACACCTGCTGGTCGCCCAGGCGTTCATCCCACCCACCGAGCGCACCGAGATGACCGGCTTCGCCTTTGTTGGCAATAGCGATGCCATCCGTGCCGAAGTGGTGCGACGCCTCAATGCAAATGCCGAGTATCGCCGGCTGTTCGGCAGAATCTACCCCGAGGTGCGCAATAGCGCGCCGATCACCTACGACATGCTGGCCGCCGCACTGGCTGAATTTCAGTTCTCGCTTACCTTCGCCACGGCACCAATCGACCGCTACGCCGCTGGCGATCGTGGTGCGCTGACGCTCGACGAGAAGCGTGGTGCACTGCTCTTCTTCGGGCGCGCCGGCTGTGTTACGTGCCACAGCGTCGCCGGCGATTCGAATGAGATGTTCAGCGACTTTCAAGATCATGTGATTGGTGTGCCGCAGATCGCCCCTGCGCTGACAAACAATGCCTTCGATGGCCCCGGTGCCGACGAAGACTTCGGCAAAGAGCAGCTGACCGGCGATCCGGCAGATCGCTACCGCTTTCGCACATCGCCATTGCGCAATGTCGCCGTTCAGCCGACCTTCATGCATAATGGGGCGTTCACCAGCCTCGAAGCTGCAATTCAGCATCACCTCAACGCATTGGTATCAGCACGGGGCTATATGCCGCAACGCGAAGGGCTCGACGCCGATCTGAGCGGGCCGACAGGGCCGATCGAGCCGGTGCTTGCGCGCCTCGACCCACGGATCGCCAACCCGCCGCAGCTGAGCGCCGAGGAGATCGACCAACTGGTGCAGTTTGTGCGCCGTGGCCTGCTCGACCCTCGGGCAACGCCGGCGCGGTTACGGCAGATGACGCCGCGCACCCTGCCGAGCGGCAACCCACCCGCACAGTTTGAATTTCCCTAACACACACACCCAGGTTCGGCGTTGCCGAACCTGGGTGTAAGCGACACACAGATCACGGTAGCTTCGCGGCCTTTGTCGCATGCATGCTTATGGGCCGGGGAGCGGTTGCACAATCAGCATCTGGCC
>CALLZL010000268.1 GCA_937859575.1 uncultured Chloroflexota bacterium | reverse complement strand
AAGCGTCAGAACCAACCCGGCGACCGCCCGGCGCGAGGCGAGCCCGACGGCTGCGACCAATGCCAACAGCACCGCGAAGAGCACGGTCGTACGTGCGGTTCCGATGGTTGGAATCAGGTACAACACGGTAAGGAATGTGCCGATGATTGAACCGATCGTCGAGACTGCCGAGATGGTGCCTGCGGTGGTGCCGGCGGCTGCTATTCCATCGGTAGCATGCCGCAGGAGAATACGGATGGCGAACGGCCCGACCATTGCGAGCAGAATGATCGGTATGGCAAAGAGCAGTAAGACGCCGAACAGCGCACCAAGAAAACTGCCGACCGCCAGGGTAGCGATCGATCCCTGCGAGAAGCGCAGGATGGGTTGCGCGATCAGCGGGATGATGACCGTGGCCAACGCTGCTGCCATAATGATCGAATAGAGCAGAGACTCGTCGGGGTGTCGATCTGCCAGGCGCCCGCCAAGGCCATAGCCGACTGCCAGGTAGATCAGTGTGAGGCCGATAATGACTGCCCAGATCGGCTGTGATGTGCCGAAGTATGGCGCAAGCAGGCGTGACGCAACCATCTCGATGCCGAGGGTTGCAACACCGGCCAGAAAGACGGCAAGCCATAAAAAACCACCACTGCGACCGAGCGCTGCAGGTGCAATCGGCGGCGTGGCCGAGGGAGCCTGTTCCATTGTGTTAACTCGGCTGTAGTGCCATCAGAACGAGCCGACCGAGGGCTTGCAAGAGCAGCATAGCAATGATTGGCGAAAAGTCGAACATCGGCATGCTTGGCAACAGGCTGCGGATCGGTGCAAGGATCGGCTCAGTAAGATCACGGAGGATCTGGGTGATGCGCATGTTCCCCATCGGGTCGACCCACGAGAGCAGAACACGCCCGAGGATCGCCAGCGAAAGCACCTGGAACAGCATGAGAATAAAGTTGACCAGAAAACCAGACATAGGTGTTCTTCCCTTCGAGCAGACCGGCGAACCCCGGTACGCGGTAATTATACCATTTTTGTCGGAGGCGTCGGTCTCTACGAGCAGGTGCAGATAGTTGCTAACCGGGAGCATGTGCATCGTGCGCATGCGGGCGAGCCGCCCGTGCTCCCAGGATGCGGATGGCTCAAGATTGCTGCACCTAGCTATAGGGATCAAGACGGGCGCGCACGGCTGCGGCATGCGCGGTAAGCCCTTCAGCTTCGGCAATACGGATGGCAGCCGGCCCGAGGCGCTGAAGAGCTGATTCATTTAATCCGACGAGTGAAATGATCTTGCGGAAATCATCGACATTGACGGGTGATGCAAATCGGGCAGTACCGGCAGTTGGCATGATATGAGACGGCCCGGCGACATAATCACCCAAGACTTCGAATGAGCGTTCACCGACGAAGATGCCGCCGGCGTTGCGCACATGGCCGATATACTGCCAGGCATCGGCCAGCAACAGGCAGAGGTGTTCGGGGGCATAGGCATTTGCTATGTCGAAGGCGGTTGCCAGATCCGGCACGACGATAATCGCGCCGCGCTGTGCTACTGTCTCGGCGGCAGCTTCACCATTCGAGAGGGTTTCGAGTTGGCGTGCCACTTCGGCGCGGGTCGCTTCCGCAAGTGCGCGGCTCGGCGTCAGCAAGATCGCCGTGGCCAGCACATGTTCGGCCTGTGCCAGCAGATCGGCAGCGGCATAGCGCGGATCCGCGCTTTCGTCGGCGATCACCAGGGTTTCGGTCGGGCCGGGCAGCGACTCGATGCCGACCACTCCGTACACGGCGCGTTTGGCAAGCACGACGAAGAGATTGCCCGGGCCGGCGATCTTATCGACCTGCGGCACGCTGGCGGTTCCATAGGCCATGGCACCAATCGCCTGTGGGCCTCCCATCCTGAAGGCGCGGTCCACACCAGCGATAGCGGCGGCCGCCAGCACAACCGGATCAATCGTGCCGCCCCGCTGTGGTGGCGAGCAGATGATGATCTCCTCGACGCCGGCAACCCGGGCAGGAATGGCAGCCATCAGCAGCGACGATGGGAGCGGTGCGCTACCGCCCGGTACGTAGATGCCGACGCGCTGCAGTGGCCGGATGATCTGCCCCAGCGCGCCATCAGCAGTAAAATCGACCCACGAATTGCGCACCTGACGTTGATGGAAGCGTTCGATCTCGGCAGCGGCTTGTTCGAGTGCTGTGCGCAGCACGGGATCGATCGCGCTGAGTGCTGCCGCCAGGGCCGGTTGCGGCACATCGATCGCGCCGCTATAGCCATCGAGTCGCAGGCTCCATTCGGCAAGTGCGTCGTCGCCACGCCGGCGTACATCGTGCAGGATGCGATCAACCGCCGCAGCCGGGCTCAGGCGTTCGCCGAATGTCTGTGCGATGCGATCGAGTAGTGCCGGTGGAACGTCGATCGCATCAAGTGGCACACGGCGCAGGATCGTTTGTCGGGCTGCGGTAAGATCATCAAGGATCGGGATCGGCATGGTCTCGTCTTTCTATGATTCCATCTGTGCCGGCACATAGCAGGCGAGCAGGGTTATTGCCGGTGAGGGTATGATGCGATACGCACCAAGTGAGGCAGGCAGCACCAGCGAATCGCCGAGCGCAAGCGACATGCTCCCTGCGGCCGATACAAGCCGGGCGGCACCATCGATCGCCGTCAGGATGACAAAACTCGATGGGGTGGTTGTCGCGGCGGTGTCTGTTTCGATGCGCCAACGCTCCATGGCAAAATAGGTGCAGCTGGGAAGCCGTGTGCGCCCGACGCCGAGTTCCTGCTGCAGCGGCAGTGGCGGCTGGTTGCCGCGATAATCGATCACATCAAGCGCTCGTTCGAGGTGAAGTTCGCGCAAGTTGCCCTGGGTATCGCGTCGATCATAATCATAGACGCGATAGGTCAGATCCGATTTTTGTTGGATCTCAAACAGCATGATACCCGCATTGATTGCATGCACGGTTCCAGCCGGCACGAACAGCGTGTCACCCGGCTTGACGGCTACGCTACGCAACAGCGAAAGAATACTGCCGTTGGCAATAGCAGATGCAAACTCTGCGCGATTCGTATCGCGCTTGAGGCCATGATACAGCGAAGCGCCCGGTGTGGTTTGCAGAATATACCAGGCCTCGGTTTTGCCGTGAAAGCCGGTTGCTGCTTCGACGCGATGGGCGTAGATGTCGTCGGGATGCACCTGGATCGACAGATGGTCGGCGGCGTCGATAAACTTGGCGAGTAGTGGGAAATCGGCACCATAACGGGCAAAACTGATCTCGCCTACCAGGGCGGCACCATACTCGCTGGTGAGATCGGCAAGCGTGCGCCCGGCGAATGGGCCGCCGGCAATACGATTGCGTTCGTACACCTGCCATGATTCGGCAAGTTGCGGCGGGCTGTCGGTAAGGCCCAACCAGGGGCCAAGGGTGGATCCACCCCAGAGGCGGCTATCGAGGTGGCGGTCGAGCGCCAACGGCGGAAGATACGTCATCGGTATGCTCCTTCTGCTGGCAGACGCCACGTGCTCCATGCAGCATCTGCGGTTGCCGGGCTCATGGTATGCCCGAAAAAGAATCGCTGCATGCGGCATGTTCAGTGCCGTTTACAGCGATTCTTTTTGGGAGCCTGATTTTATACCGCTGAAATGATGCTGTGCGAGATTGCAGTGTGATCGAGCAAACTATTAGTACAGGCGGTAAATCACCAGCGAGGCGACTCGGTCGTGCAGCAGGATCTCGGCCTGTGCCGCTGTCGCGGTACCGAGGCTCAGCGGATCAAAATTGCGCCCACCTTCATAATAGTAGTAATAGGTCTTCCCATTGAGTTCGAGGCCGCGTACCTGGCTTGCCGGTGCCAGAACACCCGGCAACACTTCGATCTGCGGATCGACAATTGCCCCGTTAAGCCGTGTGGTAATCGCCTCGCGTACGATCGCAATATCGGCACCGGCGGTGAGGGGGGG
>CALLZL010000267.1 GCA_937859575.1 uncultured Chloroflexota bacterium | reverse complement strand
CTGTTGAGCGGCGTCGCGAGCATGCGGCGATACTGTTCGGGTGCAGCGGCGAGCGTCACCGGCTGCAACGTATAGTGTTGGGCAAGCTCATCAAGATAATCAAGCAGCAAATCGAGTGTTCGTACGTGTTTATTGTCGTCTTTATCATATGGCACATTATTGGCAGTAGTGATGCAGAGTGTCCGGAAGTTGAGATTGACTTCGGCCATATGAGCCAGCCGGACATCAATCACCGGGCGGATCAGCGCCTCGAAGGTGCCGTTCTCGATGGTGAGATCGATCGGAAGATGCTCTTCCTGCGAACGCTGCGGATCGCAGGTAAGTGGTAGTTCGAGGAACGGCAGTGAGCCGATGGCCAGCCGATTGGATGGGTCGACATAGTGCGGGTAGAGTGCGGCACCATCCCAGAAGGCGTGGTAGATGCGTGCATCGAAACCGGGGCGCGAGAGCGAACCCTGGCGATACCCAAGATCGTACAGCACTTTGTAGCTCTCGTCGTTGGCCGAGAAGCGCCCGCCACGGAACGAACGCGGCCGGATGCCGAGCGCTTCGTAGAAACGATCGGTGGCGTGTTCGATCATGGTGCGCTGATCATCGGCAGCGTATGTGCCAAGATGGCGTGTCAGCGGCGATGTCAGCATATTCGGTGGGTGCACATAGGTGCCGATTTCAACCTTCTGCGCCATGAGTTCTTCCAAGAGCGGTGTATGTTCTTCGGCACACCATGGATCGACAAATAGGGTCACGGCGAAGCCGGCACTCAGCACACGATAGGTGTATGTTTCGATCGACCGGCTGCTGATCTCCCATGTGCGCGGTGCATCGCCGCTGTTGGTCTTGCGCGGAATCGGGTTGCATTCCATGGTGAAAAGAATATAGAGCGGCTGTTTGTCGGTCATGATTCTGCTTCCCAATATGTCTTGATCTATAGCATCTCTATTGTACCCGACGCGCCGCAGCGCGGCAAACCCATCGTAATTGGTGCCCTGACAGTCTCTGTACAGCTGCTTGCGACTACGCTACAATATGGATATGAGATCGTCGGCCGACGTTGCCCGCCGGCTCATACAGCGAGGAGCATCTATGCCTTCGTTCCGCAAAGATTCGATGTTTCGTATCCTCCAGGACGAGCCGTTCAATGGTGGATCGCCGCTCGCGCAGTTGTGCCATTCCCCGATTACACCACAGACGTCTTTTTTTGTCCGAAGTCATGCCGCCATACCGTCGATCGATCCAACCGGCTACCGTCTGGAGATCGATGGCCTGGTGCGGCAGCAGTTGCTGCTGAGCCTGGCTGATCTGCAGCGCTACCGGCGGTATACCCTGGCAGCAGCGTTACAGTGTGCCGGCAACCGTCGTGATGAACTCCTGGCACTTGGGCCGATTCCGAACGAACTTGCCTGGGGTGCCGAAGCAATCGGTACGGCTGCCTGGGGTGGGGTTGCGCTTGCCGATCTGCTGGAGGCTGCCGGTGTCGATACAGCAGCGCGCCATGTGGCGTTTGTCAGCTGTGATTCCATTACCAAAGAAGGGGTCGTTACTCCATTTGGTGGATCGATCCCGATCGAAAAAGCCATGCGCAGCGAGGTCTTGCTGGCCGATACGATGAATGGTGAGCCGTTGTCGCCGGAACATGGCTTCCCGTTACGGGTGATCGTGCCGGGCTATATCGGCGCACGGAGTGTCAAGTGGCTCACACGTATCGAACTGACCGATACCCCCTCCGAGAACTACTTCCAGGCGCATGCCTACCGGCTGCATGGTGTGGCCGATGCTTCGCCCGGTATGCCGCTTGGCGAGCTGTCGCTTACATCGGTTATCTGTGAACCGGCGGCGGATTCTCAGCTGCCGGCCGGTTTGACCCAGCTCCGTGGGTATGCCATGGCCGGTGGAGATCGGCGAATAGCGCATGTTGAAGTGTCGCCCGACGGTGGGGCGAACTGGGTTGCGGCCGAACTGCTTGGTGAGGATCTCACGTGGTGCTGGCGGCTCTGGCGTGCTGCTGTCGTGCTGGCTCCCGGCGAGCGGCAGCTGGTGGTGCGGGCACGCGATACGGCCGCCAATATGCAACCCGAATCACTGGCGACTGTCTGGAATGCCAGGGGGTATATGAACAATGCGTGGCACAGGGTTCGTGTATGTGTCGGCGAATAACGAGTACCACATCCCGAATAGTGGATGTCTGGCTGTGTTGCGGTGATGCGGTTGCAGAACCGGAACCGAGAGGACGGAGGTTGCCATGCTGCTGCGTCAGTTTTATCACGAAGGCCTGGCTCAATCGAGCTATCTGATCGGCTGCCAGAAGTACGGGCAGGCGATCGTGGTTGATCCGAACCGCCTGACGGATCAGTATCTTGCGGCGGCACAGAATGCCGGATTGCGGATCGTGGCAGTTGCCGAAACCCACATCCATGCCGATTTCGTCTCGGGTGCCCGTGAACTCGCACAACAGGCCGGGGCGCGGCTGTATTTGCCCGATGCCGGGCCGCTGGAATACCGTTATGCCGCAGCATACCTGGCCGAAGCGCGCCCCTTGCACGATGGCGAGACGATCACCGTCGGGCTAGTGCGTATCAGTGCATTCGCGACCCCCGGCCATACACCTGAGCACATGAGCCTGCTGGTGACGGATGGCGCAGCGGCGGATCTGCCTATGGCGGTGCTGAGCGGCGATTGTCTGTTCGTTGATGATGTCGGCCGGCCTGATCTGCTTGAGCGGAGTGTCGGTGTGGCGCAGACGAGCACCAGCCTGGCACGCCAGTTGTACCGTTCGCTTGAACGGCTGCGCGGGTTGCCGGAATTCGTACAGGTGTTGCCGGGGCATGGTGCCGGGAGCGCCTGTGGCAAATCACTCGGTGCGGTGCCGCAGAGTGTGATTGGTTACGAACTACGCTTCAACCCGGCGTTTGGCATGCGTGATGAGATCC
>CALLZL010000266.1 GCA_937859575.1 uncultured Chloroflexota bacterium | reverse complement strand
CACCGCACCGACGCTCCAGCTTCACCAACCCCCCCCGCCAGTAGAGCGGGCCTTCCGCGGTATCCGGTGGGGGTGTCACTCGGATCTGCAGCGAGATCTGTTCAGGCGGGCCCAATTCAAGCGAGGTGCCGAGCAAGAGTGCCGGTAGCTGCGAAAGCCCTACCGTCGACTGGTTGCCGCCCGGCCGCTCGATCGAGCGTTCGAGCACCGCAATGCCGGTCGGCAGTTCTTCGTCACGCGTGAAGAGCCGTGCCAGCGGGTTGCCCGGCCAGAGCGGAATCGCCCATGCCAGTAGCAACACAAGCACGATCATCAGGCCACCCCATGCCGCCATATCCGGCAGCAGTTGATCCGAATAATCAACCCCGGTACGCTCCCATACGGTTTCACGGCTGTGAAAACGCCCGATGACCGCCAACAGCAATAACAGCGCGATCCCGATCACCAGCGATGTCCCACCACGCCCGCCAATCACGCCCACGCAGATAAGCGCCGCCAGTAACGGCAATCCGGCTGTTACCCCTGCCTGGCCACGGCGTACTGCCCGGCCGAGCCATACGGCACCGATCCAGGTCAGTACAACCCCGCCAACTGCCACCATGAGCCGGGCACCACGCTCACCTGCAGATGGTGCACCCCACAACTCATTGGCGAAACGCATCAGTGCTACCCAGCTATACTGCGGAACCAAAAACTCGGGCGTAACCGGCCACACCCACTGCTCAACCATATCGCGGAGCCATTGCCAGAGTAGCTGGAGATCACCTGCCACTAATCCGGAAGGGGGTAGGGCATTGCCGACATCACCAACCCAGAGCAACCCGCCAAGAATCGCGACCAGCAGTAACCACAGCTCACGCCGACGCCCCGCCAGCCATACTCCGCACAGAACACCGCTCAGGCCGGCCCATAACAACGGCTCTACCGGCAACCGCAAAAGGCTCTCGGAAGCGGCAATGCTCGGCATGGCTGCCGTAAGCAACAGCAACAATAATAATCCCCAACCGGTTGGCGGCCGTCGTTGGGTTATTCGGATTGTTCGTTGAGTGGTCGCCGTCATGAGATCCAGTATAGCATTATCATGCGATGTGATGCCAAAGCTTGACGCGGAAGGCGTTTCTGGCTACAATACCTGAGTCTGAGCGGTCAGGTACCGCTTTTTTGTGTATTGTACACAGCAGGATCCGCATGTTCGAGAGCCTTTCAGATCGACTACAGAATGTCTTCCAGAAGCTTGGTGGCAAAGGAAAGCTGACCGAAGACGATGTTCGCGAAGCGATGAAGCAGGTGCGTATTGCCCTGCTCGAAGCCGACGTCAACCTGAAAGTCGTCAAAGAATTTGTGGCGCATGTCACCGAACAGGCCATCGGCGAAGAGGTGATGAAGAGCCTGACGCCGAGCCAGCAGGTTATCAAGATCGTGCATAACGAACTGATCACTCTGCTCGGTACCGCCAATGTGCCGCTCGGCGAAGCAAAGGTCGGCCCGACCGTAATCATGCTGGTTGGCCTGCAAGGCTCAGGGAAGACAACCCACGCTGCAAAACTGGCGCTTTTCCTACGCAAAAAGAACAAGCGCCCACTGCTTGTGGCTGCCGATATCTATCGCCCAGCGGCTATCACTCAGCTCGAAGCGCTTGGCCGGCAACTTAACATCCCGGTGCATGCCGAAGGAACCGATACACGGCCAGCCGATATCGCCCGGCATGCGATCGAACGCGCCCGCCACGACAGCCACAATTATGTGATTGTCGACACGGCCGGGCGGCTGCAGATCGACGATGCACTCATGGCCGAACTCGAAGAGATCAGCGCGACCGTCGGCCCGACCGAGACGTTGCTCGTTGTCGATGCCATGATCGGCCAGGAGGCCGTCAGGGTTGCGGAAGAATTCCATCGCCGCGTCGCGCTGACCGGTATTATCTTTACCAAGATCGATGGCGATGCGCGTGGCGGCGCAGCCCTCTCAGTACGCTCCGTCACCGGTGTGCCGATCAAGTTCCTCGGAACCGGCGAAAAGGTCGAAACCAATACCCTCGAAGCATTTCACCCGGATCGCCTTGCCTCGCGCATCCTTGGCATGGGCGATGTGCTCTCGCTGATCGAACGTGCCGAACAGGTGTATGATGCCGAAGAAACCCGTAAGATGCAGAAGCGCCTGCTCAAAGGATCGTTCGACTTCGAAGATTTCTTGACGTCAATGCAGCAGATGCGTCAGCTTGGCCCATTACAGCAGATCCTCGGCATGATCCCGGGCCTCGATAAAGTTGCCAGAGGGCAGGAACTCGTCAGCGAGAAGGATCTCAAGCGCATCGAAGCGATCATCTTCTCGATGACACGCACCGAACGCCGGAATCCCGATATCATCAAGGCGAGCCGGAAAGAGCGTATTGCACGCGGGAGCGGCACGCAGATCCACGAAGTCACTGCACTGATCAGTCAGTTTCGTCAGATGCAGCGCATGATGAAGAAGATGGGAAAAGGCGGCCAGATCGATCCACGCGAACTGATGCGCCGCATGCGTTAACAAGCGGCACTGTGCCGCACTATTATTCGGTTTCATTATTCAGGAGGCTTTTACACACCAATGGTTACAATCCGACTCCGCCGCACCGGTAAGAAGAAACAGCCGAGCTATCGCCTCGTCGTCGCCGACTCACGCTCACCACGCGATGGGAAGTTCATCGAGATCATCGGTCACTACATTCCGATTCGCGACCCGAAGGTGCTGGTCGTGAAAGAGGATCGTGCACGCTACTGGCTTGGCGTCGGCGCAACTCCTTCCGACACAGTCGCCCGCCTGCTGAAGCAGGTTAATGTCCTCGACGAAAACGGCAAAGCTACCCCGGCACCTGTCGAGGCCTGATCCGTTCCTGAAGCATACAAAGAGCGCACGAGGCGCTCTTTGTATGCTTGTTACCGGAGGTTGCATGCGCGCATTGCTAGAATATATGGCCCACGAACTCGTGGATACTCCAGAAGCGGTTGAGATCAAAGAGCGTGTCGGTCGCCATACGATCACCTACGAACTGCACGTCGCACCCGACGAAACCGGCAAAGTGATCGGTCGGAGTGGGCGCGTCGCCAAAGCGATCCGCGATCTGATGGCCGTCGCCGCGGCCCGCCAGGGTAAACGCGTTCATATCGACATCGAGTGATGGAACAACCGCCCGTTAACCAGCACGAATTGATGCTCATCGGCCGCATTATCGGTGTTGTCGGCCTGCGTGGCGGCCTGCGTATGCGTGCCATCACTAATCAGCTCGAATACCTGCGCGATCACGTCAAAACGCTCTACCTCGGCCCGCAACAGCGCCCCTACACACTGCACAAGCTGACGATCCCACGCCCAGGGTATGCAGTGCTGATTCTGGATACTATCACCAGCCGCGAAGCCGCCGATGCGCTGCGCGGTAGCGATGTGTTCATCCACGAGCGAGATACTGCGCCACTTGATAACGACGAATACTTCATCCACGAACTCTACGGCCTGCGGGTCGTGACCGAGCAGGGTGAAGAGATCGGCCAGGTGCGCGAAGTGATCGAAACCGGAGCCAATGATGTGCTGGTAGTGACCCGGCGTGGGGCTGCTGAGGCACTCATCCCGATGATCCGCGATGTTGTTGCCGAACTTGATGTGCCAAACCAGCGGATCGTCATCCGCCTGATCGATGGGTTGCTCTAACCGTAACGAGAACGACCATGCCGCGACGCCGCCAAGTGGATCTCGCTTCTCTGCATCTGCCGGGGTTTGATCCAGCCGCCACTCCACTGATCGGCCTGGGGATCGGCCTGAGCGGCCTGCTGCTCAAACTGCAACCGCGCCTTGCACCCCTGCCGCTGGCGCTCGGTGCTGCAGCTGCCCTGCTGTTCCGCAACCCTGCGCGCACCCCGAACGCGAGCGGCGATACTATCATCGCCCCTGCCGATGGTACAATCTGCCGTATCGACGAACAGTATGAGTATCGCTTTCTCCATACCGATGCCGTACGGATCTCGATCCTGACCGAACTTCTCGATGTGCCGATTCAGCGCAGCCCGGCCACCGGAATCGTCGCGTATCTTGAAGCTACGTCCGGTTCACCGGCGCGCAATCTTCAGCTGCATACCGCCGAACCACGTCAGAGCCATTGCCTGTATGTCGGTATTGCGACTCATTGGGGGCCGATCCTATTGCTCGTAAGCGGTGGCCCATTTACACACCGGATCGATTGCGATGTTGCCATCGGCACCCGGCTCAATACCGGCGATCGCATCAGCACTGCTCGCTTTGGTGCCCGTACCGATCTCTTCCTGCCGCTCGATATGATCGACAATTTGCCGGCTGAAAGCGAACAGATCCGGGCCGGCGAAACCGCACTCTTCCATGTTCTTAGCCACTGAGGCCACCCCACGCCGATCGCTATGCCTGTTTGCCCCGGCTATTTCTCACGTTGCTCGGCCATGCGTTGCCAGTAACGTGCAACATCCGCCGCCAACCCTGCAAGTGCATGCCGCCGCAGAATTCCAATCGGGTAGCCGATCATTTTTGCCAGATCGCCAACCAGCCGAATTGCTGGAACCAGTGCCGCCGCCGCTACTTGATCACGCACCGGGTAGCCGCGCGCCCGTCGCCACAGGCGTCGCCACGGCGCCCGAACATATGCCCAACCACCGGCGGCCAGGCCAAGCCATGCTATCGGCCGGTGCATACCCAATACCAGCAACATGCCCCCGACACCATAGGCGGCATAACGAATCATATGTCGCCGCCGCCACAACCCGGCAACCCCGTCGCCCCGCGCATAGAGCACATACTGGCGCCTAAACGCCGCCGCCGTCGGCCGCGGGCGAAACGCTACCAGTGCATCGCCGACAAACGCAAATCGCTTACCCAGCCGCCGCAGCATCAACGCAAACAAGACATCCTCGCAGTGGCTGGCCCATTCGGGGTAGCCCCCTGCCTGCTGCCAGGCCGAGCGACGAAATGCACACGATTTGCCGAACGGAATGAAGGTCGTCGGATCGATCTCCGTTACATCGCGATAATTCGTTGCCCCAAGTGCCAGTTCAAAGATACTCCGTGGATCAGGGCGAAAGAACCCACCCACCACATCAGCTTCATCCCGCACCAGCGGCGCCACAATCCGCTCCAGCCAACAGGGATCAAGAATTAATCCGGCATCAGTACATGCAATCAGTTCAAAGTGTGCATGCCGAATGGCATTGTTCCGCCCCGAAGGAATATTGTGCCCGCCACATACCAGCCGGATCGGATACCCCCGCGCAATATAGCCCTGCACAATCGCACACGTCGAATCACGGCTACCACAATCATTGATGACGATTTCGTCGGCAGGCTGCGTCTGCTGCAACATCGAATCGATCAGAGCCGCAATATTGTCCGCCTCATCCCGCACCGTACATACCAGTGAAACCATACGCTTGCTCATGCGTCGGCTGCTCCTCTGCCCGTCCTTGTCGCTGCAGCCATCATAACGCATTTTGGCCTCACAAAAACGGCTGTGTCGGCAAGTGTGTTACCCCCTGCCGACACAGCCGGGATCATCAGCCGAACATACCGCCACGACAACCGCTACCTACCGGCTATTACGACAGAGACCGTAGATCTCGAACCAGTACCCATCACACTGGAAACCGGCTTGCTCAGCACTTCCATACAGGAACCGCCGGATATCATCGTTTTCGAAGGGAATTACCGTACCGCACTTGCGGCAGACCATATGATGCTGCTGACCTTGCTCGGCCGCCACATATGCATGATCACTCGATACGGTCGTCTCCTTCGACGCAC
>CALLZL010000265.1 GCA_937859575.1 uncultured Chloroflexota bacterium | reverse complement strand
GGTTGCAGCGCGGAGTCGATACCGAGTTTTTTGTGCGGGTGCGGCGTGGGTTGGCACCCTTGCAGCAGCAGCCGTATCACCTGGTGCTGGTAGCACAAACGTGGGTGTATCATCCGGCACCAGCCTCGTTGCGGGCCCTGTTGCGGAAGCAGTACTGGTACGGCTATGGCCATGCGCAGGAGGTGCGGCGGGATGCGCGCCGTGGTCGTGGCCGGGTGTTGCATACGCCGCTCCATACGGCTGCCTATCTGATCTTCCGGACGGCGATCCTCATACCGAATATCTTTCTTCCATACTCATTCGCTGCACCGTCGTGGCGGCCGGGATTCAAGCCGTTGAAGGCACTGGCTTCGTATGTCAGCGCACTGGGGTATGTTGTAGGTTGGTACCATGCGGATCGCAATTGATGCGCGTTTCAGTGCCGATCACTTCCCCGGGATCGGCCGCTATATCTATAACCTGGTGCGTAGCCTGGCGGCGGTAGCAAACGCTGATCAACTGCTGGTGTTGTACCATGCGGCTCGTACCCCGCACCGACTCGATATGACCGCACTAGCCGGCCCAAATGTGACACTGGTGCCGGTTGCGGTTTCGCCCTTTTCCATTGCGGCGCAGTGGTCGATTCCATTATTGTTGCGTCGATTGCGGATCGATCTGTTTCATGCGCCATACTATCTGATGCCGTATATCGGGATGCCCTGCCCGCTGGTCGTCACACTCTATGATGTGATACCACGGCTGTTTCCGCACGAGATTCCACCACAGACACGGCTGGCGGTTGATCTGTTACAGCGGCTGGCGATCCGGCGCGCAGTGCGCATCATTACCATTTCGCAGAGTGCCGCGGCCGGCCTCCGGGCGCTCTACGGCATTGCAGCCGAGCGCATCAGCGTTACGCCACTTGCCGCCGATCCGCGTTTTGCAGCCCCGGATGCGGCAGCAGTTGCTGCACTGCGGCAGCGCTATGCCCTGCCGCCCCACTTTGCACTCAGCCTTTCGTCGAACAAGCCCCATAAGAACCTGGAGACCTTGATTGAGGCCTGGCAGCCGATCGGCGCACGCCTGCCACTGCTGATCGCCGGGCAACGCGATCCGCGTTACGATGCGGCCGAACGCCGTGCCACAGCACTTGGAATCGGGGATGCGGTGCGTTTTATCGGCGAGATTGCCGAAGCAGCGCTGCCGGTGTTGTATGGTGCCGCAACCCTCTTTCTCTTTCCGTCACTCTATGAAGGGTTTGGCTTGCCGCCGCTGGAAGCTATGGCCTGCGGCACACCCGTGATCTGCGGCAACCATTCCAGCCTGCCCGAAGTGGTGGGCGACGCCGCACATCTGGTTGATGTGCGCGATTCGGCTGCGATCAGCCATGCCGCGGCCAGGATCCTGGCCGACCCGGCGTATGCTCGGGCGCTACGCGAGGCGGGCATACGCCGGGCGGCGAGCTTTGGCTGGCAGGCAACGGCCGCTGACACGTGGGCAGCCTACCAGCTGGCTATGACTTCGAGTTCTGCGCCTTGAGCAGATCGCGAATCTCGGCCAGGAGTTGTTCTTCTTTGGTTGGTTCGGGTGCCGGCGGCGGTGGTGCCGGCTTCTTCATTGCGGTTGTAATACGGTTCATCGGCACAACCACAATAAAGTAGATGGCAGTGGCGATGAACACGAACGAGACGACGGCATTGAGGAAATTGCCGATCAGGATCGGCCCGAGCGTCAGTGTCGAGAAATCCGGCTGACCAATGATTGCCCCAATTAGTGGTGTGATCACATCCTGCACAAGCGATGTCACAATCGCGCCGAATGCACCACCGATCACCACGGCTACAGCTAGATCGACGACATTACCGCGGAAGAGGAAATCGCGGAAACCCTTCAACATGAGATCATTCCTTCCTTGTCCAGAAGCATACTGCAGCAGGGTATGGCAATAGTATACCGCACTTCCCTTATTTGCCGCATTGTACTCGCCCGGTAGCTTGGGTCAGGCTGAGCGACGCAGGCGCTGCGCCAGAAATTCGTGGAGTTCGCGGGTAGCTGGTGCAATGGCAGGATCATCACGCATGGCCAGCGCCATAGTGCGTTGCAGCTGCTGGTCGGCAATCGGCAGCACAGCCAGACGCTCGCCACCGAGGGCCAGCGGCGCGATCAGGGTAATGCCGAGGCCGGCTTCGGCCAACCGCAGTAGCATGTCCATGTCGCCGCCATCGAGTACCACGCGGGGGGTAAAGCCGGCACGTCGGCAGGCGGCCAGAGTCACATCGCGCATCTCGTATCCCGGCGGATACAACAGGAATGGTTCATCGGCCAGGGCGGCAAACGGGATCTGGGTGCAACCGGCAAGTGGGTGATCACGGGCTGCCACTATGACGAGCTGCTCGGTGAAGAGCGGCGTTAGCCGCAACCCGCGCTGGGTTGCCGGCAACGTAACGACGGCCAGGTCGATCTCGCCGTTGAAGAGCATCGTGCTGAGCGCCTGGGTGCCGCCTTCACGAACCCGCAGTTCGACTTGCGGATAGTGGGCATGGAAGGCCGCCAGAACTTCGGGTAACAGCCGTACGCCAACCGTCGGCGGTGCGCCGACCGTCACCCTGCCACTGCGCATGCCGAGCCGCTCGTGCATTTCGTCGCGTGCGGCATCAACAAGCGCCAGGATCGCACGTGCGCGCACCAGAAACGCATCGCCGGCATCGGTGAGCCGGATGCTGCGCCCGGCCCGTTCGAAGAGTGCAATCCCACCGAGTTCTTTTTCGAGTTCGCGGATCTGCTTGCTTAACGCCGGTTGGGCGATCGTCAGCTCGGCTGCTGCCCGCGAGACATGCTGGTGCCGCGCCACCGCCTCGAAATATCGGAGATGCCGTAGTTCCATGTTCACCCCTTTGTACAACCAGCCTGCGACGTGTTCCATGCTCATCGTAGCTAATGCCGGCGGCATTGTAATTCATATCTGTAGGATCTCATTTTATCATAATACAGATATTGGACAGGTGTAATCAGCCGTGATATGCTCTTGATTGCTGAGGTTGTGCAGAATGTCACAAAAACAACAATGAGGAGTTGCGTATGATCAATCGTTTCTGGCCGAATGCCTACGAGCAGGCCGATCAATTCATCACCAATGCACTGGCACGGCATTCGCTGACGCTCTTGCGGTGGTCGATGGGAATTATCTTCATCTGGTTTGGGGCATTAAAGCTGCTGCCCGGCATGAGCCCGGCCGAGAGCCTCATTCGTGCTTCAGTTCCGCTGGTGCCGATGGAGATCTTCATTCCGCTGCTGGCGGCCTGGGAGATCCTGATCGGGATCGGGTTTGTCGCCAACAAGTATATGCGTTTCACGATCCTCATTCTGCTGGCTCAGATGATTGGCACCGCGCTGCCGATTGTTGTTCGACCCGATCTGGTATTCACGATTGCGCCATTCGGCCTGACACTCGAAGGGCAGTATATTATCAAGAACTTTGTGCTTGTCAGTGCCGCGCTGGTGATCGGTGCCACGGTGCGCGGGGGTGGTCTTGTGACCAATCACGCGGGCCGATAGGTATTGCCCACGGGTTCAGGCAGTTCACCTCATTGTTGAGTCGATGTTTGCCACCTCAGAGACGAGAAGATAAGGGTAGTTGGGTCTGGCTCTCGGAAAGCAGTTCGCTTTCCGAGAGCTTTTGATCTGCTGGGTGCTGCTGCTACACCCCCCGACGCCTCAGGCGAACTTTGCTGTACAGGGAAGGCGCTCGCTAGTACCGTATCGCCTGCTTCGCCGAGCGATGCTCAGCATGCCACCCGCCCCGCGACGGTGTGCATAAACCCTGGAGCGGCAAGGGTTACCATTGACGCGGCCAGCGCAATCGCGTATCATCCCGCAACGTGATGCGTTCGGCAGTGGCCGTGACGCCTGTTACGCGAGGAACTGGCTATGCTTCGCCCGTTGTTGCGAATTCTTGTTATGTGTGCCGGTGCTGTGGTTGCCGGTTGTGGTGCGGCTGCGCCACAGGCACCGGAGCCTGCTGCCACACCTGTGCCGGCCAATGTGATTGCAGCGCCGATGATCTCAGGTGGTACCGATCTCGTGGCGACTCCGCAGCCGTCGGCGATTCGTGCCGATGCAAGCGCCACAGTTGTGATCGCACTACCCGGGCTTTCGGGCGGAGGCGACCGAGAACCGGCAACAGCCATCCCCGGCCCGACGGTCACGCCCAATGCGATCGGCAGTGCGACAATCAACAGCTACCGGTTGAGCCTGCTGATCGTTGCGGATCCGGCGACGCGCGGCCAGGGGTTGATGTATTTCGGCAGCCTGGCCGACGACAGCGGCATGCTGTTTGTGTTCCCTGGCGACTCAACGCTGTCGTTCTGGATGCGTAATACCGCGATTCCACTCTCGATAGCTTTTCTTGATGCCAATGGGCGAATTCTGAATATTGCCGATATGCAACCATTCGATGATCAAACCTTTCATACCTCGGCCGGGCCGGCGCGTTATGCGCTTGAGGTCAATCAGGGCTGGTTTGCCGAGCGGGGTATTACCGCCGGAGATCAGGTTGTCATTGAGTTGCCTGATGATCTGGTGGTGCAGTGAAACGACGTACGCGGCCATTCTATCTTGCGCAGACGCAACCTGGTTTCGAAGCGATTGCAGCCGACGAGATCCGCAGCCGGCTCGAAGATGTGACCCTACGCGGCACACGCACCGTTGCCGACAAAAACGGCATGGTGTTGTTTCACTACGATGGTGAGCCCGAGGATCTCATGGAGCTGCGCACCATCGAAGATCTGTTTTATGTTGTCTGTACGATTGATCAACTGCCGCCTTCGTACGCCGCCTTACGGCTGATCGAGGAACAGGCCCATAGCGCGGTGGGGCTCGAAGCGGCGTTGCGCACCGCCCGCCGCCTGCGCCCCGGGCGTGGCGGCGAGGGGAAGCTGCGCTACCGGGTGGTTGCACGGCAGGTTGGCCGCAGTGCTTACCGGCGTGTTGACGCACAGCGAGCCGTCGAGCGGGCGATTGCTGCCCGCAGCGACCATCGCTGGCGGCTTGCCGAAGAGAGCGCCCTCGAACTCTGGCTGACGCTGTTCCCCGGCGAGGCGCTGCTGGCCATGCGGCTGAGCGATGAGCAGATGCGCCATCGCAGCTACAAGGTCGAACATCTGCCGGCGTCGCTGCGGCCAACGGCGGCAGCCGCACTGGTGTGGCTGACGCAGCCGAACGACGACGACCTGTTTCTGGATCCGATGTGTGGTGCGGGAACCATTCTGATCGAGCGGGCACATGCCGGCCGCTACCGGATGCTGGTTGGCGGCGACAGCGACCTGCATGCGCTGGAGGTTGCACGCGCCAATATCGGCTCGCGGTACAAACCGATCGAACTACACGAATGGGATGCACGGCAGTTGCCGCTTGATGCCGCCAGTGTGACATCGGCGGCGATCAATTTGCCGTTTGGGCGGCAGATCGGCACCACCGACGAGAACCGTTCGCTTTACCCGGCGCTGCTACGCGAGTGTGCGCGGGTCATGCAGCGCCATGCCCGGCTGGTGCTGTTGAGCGGCGACGAGCGGAACCTGACGGCTGCGGTACGCCAGAGCCGCCATTTTCAACAGCGATCGACCTACAATGTGCAGCTTCTCGGCCGGCCAGCACGCCTGCTTGTACTTGAACACCAGTAGATCGCGATACCAACACGCCACCCGGCCGGGCGGCACGTTGGTATCGCGATGCATGTGACCCGGATCGGGTTACTTACTCAAGCCGGCCAGAAGCTCCCAGGCGCGGGTCGCCGTATTCCAGCGCACCCCTACCGCC
>CALLZL010000264.1 GCA_937859575.1 uncultured Chloroflexota bacterium | reverse complement strand
CTCGGCCCGATCGGCCAGCCATTCGGTCAGCGCAAGCATCTGAATGGTCGCATGCAGCAGGCGCCCGTCGGCAAGCTCCTCGAAGGCGCTGCGGTACGCGATCGGCGGCTCACTAGGCAGCAGGATATCAAGGTCGAGGTCGCTATGAGCCTCGGCTGCATCGCGTGCATAGCTGCCATGGCACAGGATCGCCAGTGCGTCCGGCTGTTGGCGGCGCAGGCGGGCTACCCAACGGTCGAAGAGATCGGCGGTATTCATGGGTTACTCCCGTATCTATGCCGGATTAGCGAATGTGCTGGGGCCGGTACGGCCCCATATCCAGCAGCGGCCGCCGAGCATTGAGAAGCAGTAGCGACTCGGCCGGGACAGCAGGAAGAAGGAGCAGATCGACGATGTCGGCCATGATTACACCCGAACTCCCCAATACGCCGGAGGCGATCAGCCTGATTGCCGAACTCGATGCCGAGCTGTCGCACTACCCTTCCGAAAGCCGGCATGGGTTCAGCGTCGAAAAACTACTCGCCGAAGATGTCGCCTTCTTTGTAGCGCGCTTCGATAACCTGCCGGCCGGTTGTGCCGGTATCAAGCTGGTCGATCAGGCCTATGGCGAGATCAAGCGCATGTATGTTCGGCCACATGTTCGCGGCAGCGGGCTGGCGGTAGCGTTGCTTGATCATCTGGCAGCCTATGCCCGGGCCCATGGTATCAGCCGGTTGCGCCTTGAAACCGGTATTCACCAGCATGCAGCGATCCGGCTCTACGAACGGATGGGATTCTATCGCATTCCGCCATTCGGGCCATATACCAACGATCCGGTCAGCCTGTGCTACGAGAAACGACTCACATCGCAGGGGTGACGCACCAGATGCATCCACCGCTGTCAGTGTCGGTTATGGGTCGGGCTGAGGCGTGCAATGGTCTCAAGCCGTGCGATCATCTGTCGGGCTACTACCGCGGGTGCAAACTGGTTGCGAATATCGATGGCGGCCTGGTGGCCACGGGCAGCACCGATCGGATCATGCACCACCAGCGTCAGCAGCTCGGCCGCATGCGCAATATCGGGATCCGCCCAGCAATCACCACGGGCATACGGCCCATATTCGCGGTCGATCTCGATCAGTGTATAGTGTACCGGGAAGCTGTTCTGTTCGTTCATGAACTGCATGTTCCCCGAATAGGCGGTTGCCACCACCGGCTTGCCGAGTGCCATCGCTTCGGCCATCGTGAGCCCAAACCCTTCGCTACGATGCAGCGACAGATACCCATCGCACATCGCGAACAGCCCATTGATCTGTTCGCGGCTCATGGTTTGTTCAATCAGCGTACCGCCAACCGCCGCGACGGCCGCCCGTAACTGGGCGGCGGCTTCAGGGTATTCTTCCAGATGGTTGGCCTTGATGACCAGATGGGCGCGGGTTGAGCTACTGCCAAATGCCTCACGAAAAGCAGCGATGGCGGCATGTGGATTTTTGCGTTCGATCACACTGCGCATATCGAATGCAAAAAGCCAGATAAAGCGTTCGGGCGGGATGCCGAATCGGGCCCGTGGCAGGGCACGTACTGCCGGCGGTACCAGGGGGATCGGCATGGTACAAACCGGTATCGGTGCGACGGCCGCAATCGTATCGCGTACATAATCGCTGGCGACCCAGAGCTCATCGAGCATGCCAAAACGATC
>CALLZL010000263.1 GCA_937859575.1 uncultured Chloroflexota bacterium | reverse complement strand
TGGCATACCTCACACATAAATATCGTGATGTGTATGAGCTGTAAGGGGCATGCCGGGCCGCAACTGCGCCGGTGTTCGTGACTCGCTGGTTCGCCGCTGGTTCGGCAGCAATGCTATGCTTCTGGCATACGAATGCCCGGCCGAACCAGCTGAACGTCACTGAATGATCCGGTCGGGCATCTGAAATGCAGATGCACAGCTATGCGGCATATGATACTTACATCCACCCCCCCCTGGCTGGCATTCGATGCCGGATTCCTCGCGGCGGCTTGCTGGTCGCTGATTTTTGTACTGCTGATCATCTGGCTCATGCGGCTGCCACCAGGCGTCGTGACAGCCCGAACCAGCGGCGATATACGCTATACCGGCCGTACGCCGCGCCTTGATCTTGCGATCGACCGGATCCGGCAGCGCCTGCTGCGTTCTTTCCAGGCAACCGATATTGCAGAGATTGAAACGCGGCTTCGGCAACGCGATGCTGAACTGGAAGCGGCAAAACACGAGCTTGAGCAGTTGCGTGCAGCAGCTCATACGGCCGAGGCTGTGCGCGAGGATCTGGTGGGCGGTGTGTCACACGAACTACGGACACCACTGACGACCGTGATCGGATTTGTTGAGATGCTGCGTATGGGAGTGTATGGCCAGCTGACGACCGAGCAGGCACAGATTATTGAGGCGATCTATGGGAGCAGCCGGCACTTGCAGCACCTGATCGACGATCTCTTGACATTTGCCATCCTCGAACAACAAGTCACCACCTGCCGTATGGATGATATCGATATCCGTACACTGGTTGATGAGATCCGGGAAGCACACCTGACTTCGTCGGAGGTACGTGGGTTGACGCTGCATGCCGTGATCGATGCGAATGTCCCGCGACTTGTGGTTGATGATAGTGAGCGGATATCTCAGATCCAGGCGTGCCTGGTTTCAAGTGCGATCCGCTACACCGAACAGGGGCATGTCACCATCCATGTGGCGCATGCAGTAGTCGTTGAGGGCACAACAACCTCGTGGCTCTATCTTGATGTGGCGGATACCGGAATCGGCATCGCCCCCGAACAGCAGGCACAGATTTTCGTTCCATTCCATAAGCTTGATATGAGCCATACCCGGCGGCGTGGCGGAACCGGCCTGGGGTTGGCAATTGCCAGCCGCCTGACAAATCTGCTCGGTGGAACGATCACCCTCGAAAGCACACCCGGGGTAGGGAGCCGCTTCCGTATTGCGCTTCCGGTGCGCGATCAGCGATAGCAACCAGCAGCCTCGGCCATCGGTAGTATGCGCGATTGTCGGAAACGTGCGGTAGGTACCACTACCGCACGTTTTTTTGCTTGCGCGAAAAGAACATATGTGCTAATCTGTAGGTACCGCTATGTGCTATATGTAAGCAATGATTGCTGAAGGGGGCCTATCTTGCTCGTGATCGATCTCTTGCGCTGGCCAGGAATTCTGATCAGCGGATTGATTGGTATTGCATGCCTGCTGGTGCTGCGCCCGGCGGAGCCGGCTGCGAACACCTTCAGTAACTGGTCGCTGCATGCGCCGGTAGGAATCAGCGCACAGTTCAGCAGCATGGCGGATGGGGTACACGGTACGCCGGCCGGCGAGAGCCGGCTGCTCGGCATGGCGGGTGGTGTCGGTATCAATATTTCGGCGGGCCTGGCCGCCCCGCAGGGGGCATTACGCAATAACCTCATCCGCCCGGGGGGGGCAAGGGGCGTCAAAACCGGGGGGCGGGCACCCGGG
>CALLZL010000262.1 GCA_937859575.1 uncultured Chloroflexota bacterium | reverse complement strand
TTGACGGACGTTCTACACGGTAGCGCAAAGGGGTCGCCCCCAACGGACACAACACCCTGGAGCACCGCACCAGGGTTATGGTGTGCTCGACACCGCCGGCCGGCGGCGCAGCACAACGACATCGGTGGTGAGCGCCATGCTGGCAATACTGGCTGCGGTGGTGAGCGCGATGCGAGCCACCTTTGCCGCATCAATAATATTGGCCTGCCACATATCAACCACCTGCTCGCCGACCACATCATACCCGGCAGCAGCGCCATGGCGTCGAACGGCTGCCAGTGCCGGTGCCACCGGTTGCCGTGCATTCCGTATCAGCCAGCGCATGGGTGCCTCAAGTGCACTGCGCACCAGTGCCGCCCCCACTGCCTCTTCGTCGATACCGCCTGCCAGATCATCAAGGGCTGCCTGGCAGGCAAGATACGCGGCACCACCTCCAGGCACTACCCCTTCTTCGAGCGCAACCGGTACGAAGCGAATGAAACGCTCGGCGATCTCCTTGCGCAAGGCGCGTTCGCTGTTACTGGCAGCACCGAGCTTGAGCACCGCCATGCCGCCGGCTAATTTACCGAGTCGCTCAACGATGTTCTGGCGGGCTGCTTCTTGATCGGCACGTGTCAGCTGCCGCCGCACCTGCTCGCGCCGGGCGTCGATCAGCGGCGCATGGCCTGCCCCGCCGACCAACGTAATCTGTTTGGCATCGACCTGCCCCATGCGCGCACTCCCCAGTTCACTCAGCCCGGCCGTCGCCAATCGATCACCACGGGCTTCGTCAAACAGATAGGCATTCGTCAATGCCGCAATATCTGCGAGTGTTTCACGCCGGTGTTCACCAACAAGCAACAGCTTCGCCGCAGCCACATCGATGATACCGCGGCTACGGTTAGCCAACAGCAGCGTCCGGGCGGCATCGGTCACATCATTGGCGATGATCAAGAGCGAGCCGGCCTGCTGGCGCACCAACTGTTCGAGCAGGCCGAGCAGATCACGCGGATCACTGATCGTCTGGTCGGCCAGCAGGATGCGCAGATTGTGCAGGCGTGTCTTACTACCGGCTTGATCAGCGATAAAATGCGGCGAGACGAAGGTGCCATCCCAGGCTGATCCTTCGAGGAACTGGTGCGCCAGATAGGTAGCGGCATACTCCTCGATGCGGATGGTACACTCCGGCCCGAGTTGCCCATAGATCGTGCCGAAGACGGCACCGAGTTCGGCATCCCCTGTGGCGGCATGCGCCAGGCCGGCCAGATGTTGTTGCTGGTCAAGTGGGCGTACCTGTTCAGCCAGGGCGATCAGGGCGGTACGCACGCGGGGTTCGCGCCCGCGTCGCGGCAACTTCGGATTAGCACCTGCAGCGATCTGGTGTTCGCCCCCCGCCAGCAGCGCATGTGCCAGCGCCGCCATCGTCGCACCACCATCACCAAGCTGCTCGTGCATCTGCCAGAGCGCATGGCGTAGCATCATCGTACCAACATTCGCACCCCGCCCATTAACCTCGACGATCCGGCGTGCGATGATCGCACTCGAGGTCAAGCTCTCCGGCCCCATGATCTTACTGTCGCGGGTTGCAAAGACCGCCCCGGCTCGTGGGCCGAGTGTGAGGCTGACGAGTTCGGCCAACAGGTCAATGCCATGTTTAACCTGTTCACGTGCAGTATCGCCAAAGAGCACCTGTGGTGTCGGCATAATATGTCCTTATGGAATGCTGCGCGATGGTAATCGGCTATGATCTCCAGAACTGGTGCAGATCGGCAACCGTCAGCTCGTGTGCCGGAGCGAATGCCTCGCTTGCCATATACTGCAACAGACTCCAGCGCAATTGGCGTGCAACCGGCCGCTGGTCGAGGTTGTTCTGCAGATCGGCCGAGCAGATCATCAGCCGGCCGCCACCGACACGGGCTTCGAGCAGCAGGCCAAGCCGATGGTTATCGAACCATGTATCGATCGGCTGTACAATCGGTCGCACCGTCGGCGGCAGATGATCGAGCAGCAGGGCCTGTGCCCCGTGGATAATATCCCACCACTGCCAGTTGCTGTGCGACTCGGTCGGAAAGCCGGCTAACGCGGGATGCGCCGGATCGCACACCAGGCCAAGCGTGTGCGGTGCCTGACCTTTGCCAGTACCGGTATCGCGCTTCGTCCAGGCCGTATTCCAGAAGACACTCGAAAAACCGAGCTCCGACTCGATCTTCAGCGCGGCTGGATCAGGAAGCAGCAACACACGCCCGCCTGCGTGTAACACTGCCTGCGTGTCGGCATCAAGGGTTGTGGCCAGCACAATCTCATCCGGCACACTGGTATCGAGCTGGTCGGCAAACAACCACAGATCCCAGCTGTTGCTACCAGCACCATGTTCAAGTGTCACCCACAGGGTATAGCGGCGGGCCGGCACAAGCTCTACCAATGGATAGCTGATCGTACCAAGCCGGCTAACTCCGCCGGTGGCGATCGGCAGCGATGGTAAGCTTCCTTCGGCAGCCACAACTCCGGTGGCATCGATCAACTGCCAATGCGCACCACCAACAAGATCCTGTGCACCATAATGCGCAATATCGATCGTCGCCGTGAATGTATCGCCCGTATACCAGTAGCGACGCGCCATGCGGGCCAGTGGAACGGTTGGCGCACAGAAGCGGCGGAACTCGGCGGGCGTCACATACCCCTTCTCATCCCAGAACGGATCGAGCACACCGACCAGCGCCGTTCCCTGGCCGGGGAAGTCGTGGAGGTCGAGGAGCTGGAAGCCGGCAAAGCCACGGGTACGCAACGCCGACTCAATATCTTCTTTATAGCAAAGGGTTTGCAACTTGCCCGAGGCGATCAGGAAGTCGTGCGCCTGATCGGCCATATGGTTGGCGGCCAGCGAGTCACGGAAGATCTCGAAATTTCGGGCCTTGAGCACGCCGGTATACTTCTCGATCTCGGCGAAATTGGGGAAGACACACCACTGGCCGATCTCGTGGCTGACAATCGGCCTGACCATGCGCTCAACGTAGTCGGTATAGTCGGTTTCAGTTTCGGGCGCACGATCGTTGATGCGCGATTTCAGCTCTTCACCCCAACGCTGCACGCGTGGCTCGGGGATATTATGGTAATCATTTTCGGGGATCGCCGGGCAGCCGGCACCCGCCGTGCGTAACCGGCGTGGTTCGTGTTCGCGCCAGTAGCGCACCCATCCCGTCAGATACTCCGTATGACGTGCACCACCCGGCTCGTTACCATATGCCATCAGCAGAAACGATGGGTGATTGCCATAGGCGCGAATAATGCGTTCTGCCTCGTGGTAGAGCCATGT
Source organism: uncultured Chloroflexota bacterium (assembly GCA_937859575.1). Classification (GTDB taxonomy): domain Bacteria; phylum Chloroflexota; class Chloroflexia; order Chloroflexales; family Roseiflexaceae; genus CALLZL01. The sequence continues at coordinate 2,021 of CALLZL010000262.1, read as the reverse complement.
ATCGAGCGGGTCGCCATCGCCGACCGTCGCGCCGATATTGGCCCACGAGGCACATTCTACCTGGAGGTACACACCAAGCTCATCGGCGGCATCGAAGGCCGCTTCGGGCGGGCACCACGAATGAAAGCGCAGATGGTTGAGGCCATGCGCCTGGGCGATGCGCATGATCCGTTGCCACGACGCAACATCAGTCGGCGGGTAGCCAGTATGCGGGAAGCTCGCACATTCTAGTGTCCCGCGCAAGAAGATCGGCCGGCCGTTGACACTGATCTGGCTGCCATGGACGCCCACCTCACGTAGGCCAAACCGCATGCTGCGCTGGTCATGATAGCGCAGCCCACCGGCCAACGCATCGAGTGAGATATCGATATCGTGCAGCACTGGGTTGAACTCATCCCAGAGCGCGGCATCGGCTGCATATTCCCAATGGAATTCAGCTGTTGTCGTTCCGGCTGTCAGGCGCACTTCGGTGCTGCCCGCCGCGCCAAGTTGATCCGGCCGGCGCGGCGTGATCGTGATCGACGCCAGCCCATGCCGGCCGATGCTATTGCCGATCTGCAGCCGCACCCGTGCCGAATGGCCGGCCGTATCGACAAAGATCTGCGCATCGTCGATCCAGATCGGGCTAGAGTCGATGAGTTCGATCCGACCAACGACTCCATTCCAGTTGCTCTGGGTATGATCCGAGACACTATGCGCATTTGGGCCGACATTGACGATCATCCGATTATCAACACGGATCGTCAGCCGGTGCCGGCCAGGTGCCACGGCAATACCCAGATCATAGATATGCGGCGTCGAGAGGCTGTCACAACGGCCAAAGGCCTGGGTGTCCAACCAGACCTGCGTCTCCCAATGAGGGCGTTCAAGCCATAACAGTACACGCCGCCCGGCCCATGCTGCGGGGATCTCGACCTCACGCTGATACCATGCCGCCCCGGCGTAGTAGTGATCGGGTTGCAGCCAGAAGGGAACCTTGACATTACCCGGCTCGCGGTATGGTGCATACCGCTCGGCGGTGTACCACGAACGATCGACGATCCCACCTACCCAGGGGGTGGCAACCGACACCGGGTCGCCATATCCCTGTGCCTGCAACGACCCCGGCAGTGTGATTGGATCGGCCAGTGTGCCGGCATACCAGCACTCGTCAATGCCGCGATCGTGTGCATCAAGGGCAAACGACCAGTTTCCATCGAGCTTCATACAACTGCTTTCTCTTGTCTATTCAGCGACCTGCTTCTGCTGCAGAAAAACGGCCGCTGCCGCAAGCAGAAGACTCGTCTCAATCACATTCCACCAGAAATGCACATCAAGCCGCAGAGCCGTAGTCAGGCCAGGCAGGGTAAAAAGGAAGGGTCCCTGGGGGAGCGGAATGCGGGCTAACCAGCCATCGCGCCCGACAATCCCGGCCAGGCCCTGGGCGGTCACGCCGCGTACATCGAGCTGCGACAGTTCGCCGAGCACCATGTGATAGCGCACAAACAGGTAGGTGTGCTCGACGGCATGCGCAATCACAACAGCGAGCAGCACACCTGCCACCCTACCGCGCATCCCCCGCTGCCAGAGCAGTGCGACAACCAGCAGCACACCCCAGTTCCAGATAAAATGCACCCACTCACTATTGGCCGCCGAGATCAATCCGCTCGACTGGCGCGCCGGCAGATAGAGCACATAGTACTGTACCCATTGCACGATGTGTTCAATCGTATGTGCCCCTTGGGTCAAGAGCAGCACACTGAGCAGCGTCACGGTTGCCCCATAGGCACGGTAATCGGCACGCCACTTGAGCACGCCGACCGGCAGCAACGCCACAAGTGCCAGAGCGGTGATCGACCAGGGTGGCGTGCCGCTCATGAGATGCATCAGCCAGCCGATCGTCACACCCACCACGAGCGATACGGCGACAGCCGGCATCAGTGGCCCGGGGTTCAGCAGCGCCAGGAGTGGAGCAAGATAGGCGGCTAGCCGTGCCCACCATGGCTGGCGGAGTATTGCTGTTCGGGTTGTCATCGCCGTAC
>CALLZL010000261.1 GCA_937859575.1 uncultured Chloroflexota bacterium | reverse complement strand
CCCGGCGATCGCGTCGATCTGTATGAACCACTGCTCGAAATCGAAACCGATAAGATCTCGACCGAACTCACCTCGCCGCATGCCGGCCGGCTACTCGAAATTGTCGTCGCAGAAGGGGCGATCGTCCCGGTCGGCACGCTCCTTGCCCTGCTAACCGACCCTGCTGAGCCACCGCAGACCATCGAGCAACCCATGCCGGCAGAACGTCCGCCGATTTCGCCGGTGGTGGCGCGGCTCGCCGCCGAACATCGCATCGACCTGACACAAATAAGCGGCACGGGGGCCGGCGGCCGTATCTCGAAGCAGGATATCGAACGCTACCTTGCCGAGCGGCAGGTCGCGCCGGCTGCTGCTGCGCTGGTGCCGCTGACTCCCATGCGGCGTGCTATTGCCGAGCATCTACAGCAATCGGTACGCTCTGCACCGCATGTCACAACTATCTTCGAGATCGATGTCGGCGTTATTGCGCACCATCGTACGCAAATGCCACAGGCAGAGCGTTTCAGCTATACGGCCTATATTGCCTGGGCCGTTGTTGCTGCCCTGCGCGAGCATCCACACCTCAATGCCAGCTATACAACCGCTGGTATCGTGATCCACCCGCAGATCAACCTGGGGATCGCCGTTGCCCTTGACGAAGGCCTGGTCGTGCCGGTGATCCGCAATGCCGGCGGCCTCGGGCTACCCGCCATGGCCAGCGCCATCAACGACTATGCCGCACGGGCGCGTACCGGGCAACTCACTGCAGGCGAAACGAGCGGTGGAACCTTTACTATTACCAACCATGGCATCTTCGGCAGCCTGATCGCCACACCAATCATTCACCAGCCGCAGGTAGCGATCCTTGGCATTGGTGCAATCGAAAAACGCCCGGTGGTTATCAGCACCACCGATGGTGATGCGATTGCCATCCGGCCACGCTGCTATGTCTCGCTGTCGTTCGATCACCGTGCCCTCGATGGTGCCCATGCCGATCGTTTTCTGGCCGGCATCCAGCACCATCTGACAGCATTTCGGGCTACCCCGGAATAGTACTACTATCGCGTGCGGTACCACACCAGATCAATACTATGTGGCTATTGTGCGTCGTTCTTTGTGGCTCTATACTCAAGACATAGTTTCGTTCATCGCAATACGTCGCACGACTAAGGAGGCACGCAGTGATCCGTAGCTTTTTCGCCAAGGAAGAGGGCCAGGGGCTCGTTGAGTACGCACTCATTCTCGTTCTGATTGCAATTGTCGTCATCGGTATTCTTACGCTGCTGGGTGGCCAGGTCAGCGCCGTCTTCAGCCGGATCTCGGCCGGCCTCAATCCGTAAACTTCTCCTGGTTTCGTTTCCAACAGAAAGAGCCTCGCTCGAAGATGAGCGAGGCTCTTTCTATTTATGTGGGTGCCGGGCAGTGTATAATCGGGGCGCGCCCGAAACAGAAAGGAACCACCCGAATGACGGCTGCAACGATGCAGGCGCTGGTCTATACCGCGCCACGTGAAGGGACGCAACTGCGTGAGATCGCCCGCCCGCAACCGGGGCCGGGTGAAGTCGTGTTGGAGGTTGCTGCAGTTGGTGTGTGCGGCACCGATATTCATGTCTGGCAGCATGGTATGCATGGTGGTGGGCCGGTTGTGCTCGGCCACGAGTTCGCTGGTGTAGTTGCTGCCGTTGGTGCAGGGGTCAGCTCGGTACGCCCCGGCGACCGGGTTGTCTCCGAGACCGCCTCGTATGTGTGTGGTGAATGTATCTACTGCCGAAGCGGCCAGTATAATGTCTGCCCACGGCGGCGCGGTTTTGGTTTCCAGGCCGATGGTGCGATGGCAAATTATGTGCGCACACGGCCAGCGATCCTGCACCGAGTGCCCGACGATCTGCCGATGGCATATGCCGCACTGACCGAACCAGGGTGTGTGGCCTATAACGCGATTATCGAGAAGAGCCGGCCACGCCCCGGCGATCATGCAGTGGTGCTTGGCCCTGGCCCGATCGGGCTGATGTCGGTTGCTGTGCTGCGGCTGTGCGGCCCGACACGAATCAGTGTCGTCGGGTTACGCCGCGATGGTATCCGGCTCGAACTAGCCCGGCGCATGGGTGCCGACGAAGTTGTTATTGCCGATGAAGAGGATGCCGTTGCCCGTGTGCTGAATAGTGGCGACGGGTATGGTGCCGACCTGGTGATCGATGCGGTTGGCGTTTCGGCAACCCTGCGCCAGAGTCTCGATATGGTGCGACCCAATGGCCAGATCACCAAGATCGGCTGGGGGCCGGAGCCGGTCGGTTTCAGCCTGGATGCGCTCATCCGCAAAGCCGCCACATTGCAGGGATCATTCAGCCATACATACGGCACATGGGAACGCGTGCTGACGCTGCTGGCGAGTCGCCAGATCGATGTGCGGCCGCTGGTATCACCGTTTGCGCTGAGCGACTGGTATGCCGGTTTCAGTGCGATGGAGGATCTCGAAGCCGCCAAATCGGTATTGTTGCCGAATGGGCATGCTCTTGCAGAGCTCTATAGCGAAGTGCAGAAACATTGAACCATCCGCATCCTGGGAGCGCGGGCATCCCGCCCGCATGCGCGCAAGATGCGCGCGGCCCCAATCATCAACCATTCTGCACCTAGCTCTAAGGCTCACCGTAGTGTCTGTGATGCGTATGTGAGCACGTGCAAAACGTTCCAGAGGAGATTCATGCCATTACATATTGGAAAGAACCCGATCGGCCTGGCCGCGTACAGCTTCCCCTGGCGGTGTGGCTTTGCCGGTACCGGCACGCCACGGGTCTGCCCGAACCCGCTCCGTGCCGATGAATTGTTGTCGCTGGCGATTGAATATGATCTCGCATCGCTTGAGATTCCGCTGATGCTGCTGCGCGATACGGCACCGGCAACCCTGCGTGCGTTTCGGGCCCGTGCTGACGCCCATGGAATCACTATCGTCGTCGATACCCCGGTGATTGATGAAGCACAGCTGGCCGAGGCGATTCCGGCGGCGGCGGCCCTTGGCGCACGGGTGGTGCGCGTTATGCTGAGCAGTATTCTCGAAGGATCACGCACGACAGCGCCCGGAGGCTGGCCGGCCTACCTTGATCAGATGATCGCCCGGCTGCGCCGATTGCGCCCGATCGCCGAACAGCACCAGGTGATCCTGGCTCCCGAAAATCACCAGGATGCGACCAGTGCCGATCTGATCCGGGTCTGTGATGAAGTAGGCGGCGAGTATATCGGTGTCACACTCGATGCCGTGAATCCGCTGGCGGTGGCCGAAGAACCGATCGCCTTCGCACGTGCCCTCGGTTCGCGGATCGTAGATGTGCATCTCAAGGATTACCATATCTATCCAAGCGGATCCGGCTACCGGCTGGTGCGCTGCGCGCTCGGCGAGGGGGTGCTCGATCTGCCGGCGCTCTTTGGCGTGCTGGCGGATGTCGCACCTCGGGCGACATGCAATATCGAGTTGGCCGCGATCTTCGCACGCCATATCCGGATCTACGAAGATGACTGGTGGGATGGGTTCGGCCCACGTGATGTGCGCGACCTGCTACCGGTGTTACGGTTTGTGCAACGCCACCAGCGATCGGCCGATGAGGAATGGCGCACCCCCTGGGAGCGCGATGCCGACCTTGGTGAAGTCGGTAGCTATGAAGAAGCGCAGGTTGCCCGCAGTGTTGCGTATCTGCGTAGCCTGGCGGAATGATCATGGTATGGCATGCGCCATGCCTGCCGTTGTGGGTACGCTGATTGAAATTGTTCGGCCCGGCACCAGCCGGTATACCGGGCAACAACGAAAAGGAATGAGACATGGCTAATCCACTCGATATCTTTCGGCTCGATGGCAAGGTAGCCCTGATCACAGGCGCGGCCGGCGGCCTTGGCGAAGTATTCGCCCATGCACTGGCGGCGGCTGGTGCCGATGTGGCACTGGTGGGCCGGCGCGAAGCACCACTCCAGGCAGTTGCCCAAGCGATCAGTAGCGCCAGCGGCCAGCGCGCTGTTGCACTGGCGGCCGATGTCACCGATCCACAGCAGGTCGAGCAGCTCGTTGCCGCTGCCGACGCCGCACTCGGCAAGATCGATATCCTCGTCAATAGTGCCGGTGTCAACATCCGCAAACCAACGGTCGAATACCCACTGGAGGATTGGCAGCATGTCTTGCAGATCAACCTGACCGGGCCGTTTCTGTGTGCGCGTGCCGTTGCGCCACAGATGCTGGCGCGCGGCTGGGGCCGGGTGATCAACATCAGTTCGATGCTCGGGCAGGTCGGCCTGGCAGAACGCCCATCATACACGGCGGCCAAGGGTGGGTTGATCAATCTAACCCGTACCCTGGCACTTGAATGGGCGGCCAGTGGCGTCACCGTCAATACCCTGGCTCCCGGCCCATTCATGACCGAACTCAACCGGCCGCTGCTTAATAACCCGGCCGCCTACCAGGCATTTGTCGATCGCATTCCACTCGGGCGCTGGGGTGATCCGCAGGAACTCGCCGGGCCGATCCTGTTTCTTGCCTCCGAAGCATCGAGCTTCATGACCGGTGCCGTACTGACGATTGATGGCGGCTGGACAGCCCAATAAGACGAAAGGTATCATGATGATCAGCGCACGACGCGCCGTTGTTCCCGGCCCCTATACGACCACCATCGAGGAATATACGATCGGCGATCCGGCGGCCGGCCAGATCCTGGTGGCGACCGAAGCCAGCGGCATCAGCCCTGGAACCGAACTGGCGATCTATACCGAGATCCACCAGTGGCTCAAGGATCCAAATAATCTGTGGGCCAAATACCCCTTCAAACCGGGGTATAGCGCAGTGGGGCATGTCATTGCGGTTGGCAGCGGTGTCAGCCGTTTCAAGGAAGGGGATCGCGTCATCTGGCCGGGCAGACACGAAAGTCATACCCTTATTGATGCCAACAGCCCAGAACAGAATGTCTGGCCGATTGCCGCCCATGTCTCGGCAGCCGCAGCGGCACAGCTCTCGTTGGCACGCTTCCCACTTACCGCACTGGCACAGTCGCGTTCGCTCCTCGGCCAATCGGTCGCTGTGCTTGGCCTGGGGCAAATCGGCAAGATCACCACCCGGCTCTTTAGTGCGGTTGGTGCCTACCCCGTGATCGGGGTGGATCCGGTGCCGGGGCGGCGGGCACGTGCCGAAACAACCTACGGCATCAGAACCGTCGATCCGAGTGCCGGCGATAGCCTCGCCGCGCTCCGTGAACTGCTTGGTGGTGAACGACCCGACATTGTGGTGGATGCCACCGGTTCGCCACCGGCACTGCAAGAGGCATTACGGCTCGTCGCCGACGGCGGCCAGGTGGGGCTGGTCGG
>CALLZL010000260.1 GCA_937859575.1 uncultured Chloroflexota bacterium | reverse complement strand
ACGACATTCAGCACCTTTCTGATGCGCCAGTATCTGCTGACGCTCCCACGCGAAGTGTTTGAAGCCGCCGAGATCGACGGAGCCGGCCATCTGCGGCGGCTCTGGAGTGTCGCGCTCCCATTGGCGCGCCCGGCAGTCGTCACAACCGGGCTGTTTGCGATCGTTTCGGAATGGAATGAGTTTCTCTGGCCGCTGATCGTTACCAATATCGATGAGATGCGGACGCTTCCAATTGGTGTGTTCCGGCTGTTTGACTCCGAAGGGTTGGCAAACTGGGGTGTGATCATGGCTGGAACCGTGTTTGTTGTTGCGCCGGTGGTGCTGTTCTTCGCCTGGGCGCAGCGCTATATCGTCGAGGGAATCGCAGCCGGTGCGGTCAAGGGGTAATCTCGAACAGTACAGAGCTTGTTTCTGCGTGGGTGCATGGGGCGCTCACCACTGATCTCATAGCCTGCTATCACGAAAGAGGAGAATGCAGATGCCAATCCGTTCACGTCGTTCCTTCCTGCGCAGTGCCGCATTCGGCGCCGGCGCACTCGCATTGGCCGCCTGCGGCCAGGCGGCACCGGCCGCCGAGCCGACAACCGCACCGGCCGCCGAGCCGGCACCTGTGGCACCAACCGCCATGCCGGCTGAGGCCATGGGCTCGACGGTCGAAATCACCTACTGGGGTTCATTCAGCGGCGCACTCGGCGAAGCTGAGCAGGCCACCGTTGATGCCTTCAACAATCGCCAGTCGGATGTACGGGTCAACTATCAGTTCCAGGGCAGCTACGAAGACACGGCACAGAAGCTGACAGCCGCTATTCAGGCCCGGCAGACACCCGATGTCAGCCTGCTCTCGGATGTCTGGTGGTTTTCGTTCTATATCAACAACTACCTGCAGCCGCTCGACGACCTGATGGCAAGCGAATCGATCAAGCGCGAAGATTATAGCGATGTGCTGCTGCGCGAGGGGGTCCGCAAGAATTCGGTCTACTGGGTGCCGTTTGCCCGTAGTACACCAATCTTCTACTACAACAAGGATGCCTGGGCCGAGGCCGGCCTGCCGGATCGCGGCCCTGAGACATGGGGCGAATTTGCCGAGTGGGCGCCGAAACTCAATAGTGATACACGCTCGGCGTTTGCTCACCCCGGTGCCGCCAGCTATGTTGCCTGGCTCTTCCAGGGAGTGATCTGGCAGCATAGCGGTAGCTACAGCGACGCGGATTTCACCATCCGTATTCAGGAGGAAAACGGGGTGCGTGCCGGCAACTTCTACCGCGACACTACCCAGACTTTCAAGTGGGCCACAGCGCCGCAGGATGTGACGCAAGATTTCACGACCGGGCTAACAGCCAGTGCCATGCTGAGTACTGCTGCATTGGCCGGGGTGGAGAACAATGCCGAATTTAATGTCGGTACGGCCTTCCTGCCCCAAGCCGACGGCTTCGGCTGCCCGACCGGTGGTGCCGGTATGGCGATCCTCGCCGGGCTGCCGGCCGAGAAGCAGCAGGCGGCCATGAAGTGGATCGCCTTCGCCACCGGTGATGAATGGACCGTCGAGTGGTCGCAGCGCACCGGGTATATGCCGGTGCGTACGGCGGCGGTGCAGTCGGCGAAGATGCAGGCCTTCTTCAACGAACGCCCCAACTTCCGCACTGTTGTCGAACAGTTGCCGCTGACGCAGCCGCAGGATGCTGCACGCGTCTATATTCGCGGCGGCGACCAGATCATCGGCAAGGGGCTTGAGCGGATTCTGATCGGCGGTGAAGATGTGCCTGCGGTATGGGCCGAGGTCAAGGCCGAACTCGAAGAGACGGCCGCACCGACGCTCGAACTGCTGCGCCAGGTCGAATAACCGGGGATCACAGTGCCCGGCGGTAGCTATGCTGCCGACGGGCACTGTTGCATGCTATAGCGAAGCGCAGAAACATTGAACCATCTGCATCCTGGGAGCGCGGGCGTCTCGCCCGCATGCGTGCAAGATGTGCGCGGTCTCAATGATCAGCCATTCTGCACCTAGCTCTAGGCCGCTTCGACCGGGATCACCAGATCTTTGGGGAAGTCGGTCAGGCTCTCGAAGCGCCCATCAGGTGTGCAGTAATACGTATCTTCGACGCGCACACCGATACCACGGCTCGGGTAGTAGAGCCCCGGCTCGATCGTGACAACCGTCCCCGGTGCCAGAATGTCGCCCTGGTCGTTGAGGGTCGACATGCGTGGGTCTTCGTGGACATCAAGGCCCAGGCCGTGGCCGAGCGAGTGGATGAAACCCTCTTCGAGCGGGTAGGTGCTGCCGATCGTCGGGTGACCAAGCGCCTCGAAGTAGTCGCATACCATCTGCTGATAGACACGGGTTGGCGCGCCCATTTCGAGTTCGCCGACGACCTTGGTAAACGCGCCCATGACGTGGTCATACACCTGTTGGAGTTCGGGCGGCGCATAGCCGATCGCAAAGGTGCGGGTCATATCGTGGTAGTAGCCACCCGGCTCACGCGGGAAGATGTCGAGGACGATCGGTGTGCCGAGGCGTAGTTGCTCGGCGTCGTTGCCACGTGCATGCGGCAGGCCGGCATCGGCCCCCTGGGCAAAGATCGTATTGGCTCCTTCGAGGTTGCGGGCGACCAATTCACGCTGGATCAACTCCTTCACCCGGCCGATTGTGATCGGGACACCCGCCGTATCGAACAACAGCCCATCGCGCGCACGGCCGGCCCGAATCAGCGCGACGACCTCGGCGACGACTTCGGCAGTCTTGCGGCCCACCCGCCGCATCTCGGCGATCTCGGCGGCATCTTTCGTAGCGCGGGCGGTGTCGATAATACTCGCTTCATATTCGGCAACGATCTCAAGCTCGGGCATGCGGCGTGCCAGGGTGCTCAGCAGTGCATAATGCGGCCCGGCACGCACCGAGCCATAGAATGCTACCCGCCCGGTCATCCCCAGATCGGTCAACATGCGGCGGCGATATTCAACCTGCGCATCAAGGGCATTGGGGAAGGCATTGCGAATCTCGCGAATATTCCAGCGGTCGCGCGGGATGAGCACCAGCCCGGTTTCGGCGGCCTGCTGGCGTTCCATCACACCATGCACCAGCATGGCCGGTTCGCCGCGCCGCTTCAACACCAGGCCGGGCAGATGCCGACCACCAACAAAATAGTTGTAATCCGGATTCGCACTATCGAGCCCATCGGGCCCTTCGACGACCATCGCATCAATATCACGCTCGGCCATCAGGCGGTCGAGATCGCTCTTCACGCAGGTTCTCCTCGGCTTGGCAGAAACTTAAACATTTTGGCATCACAGATCGGGCAGGTTCCCCGCACCGCCCGCCGGCCATTCTCGGTAGTCATCTCCTGGGCCTGTGCCATCGGCCTGGTCTCGCGGCAGCGCATACAGTACCCGGTGATCGACGGCGCTTCGGCAATGGGCGGCGCTTCGGCAATGGGCGGCGCTTCGGCAATGGGCGGTGCTTCGATGCGATCAGGTAGCGATGGTGGCGTGAAGCTCGGCAATGCTGCCGGCTGATCATCGCCGAGCAGGCGACGCCGCAGCCACAGGCCAAGCGCGACAAGCAGCGCAAGTGCAAGCAGGCGTTTCAACATGATCGGCTCCTCTATACGGCAATCAGGCTGCGAAGTTTCGCCAGATTGGTGATATCCTCAGCCAGATCGTCGCCCTTTGGTGTTTCGAGGATACATGGTCGGTCGGCGAACTGCGGATCGTTCACCAGGGCGCGGAACCCCTCGATCCCAACGAACCCTTCACCGATGTGGGCATGGCGATCAACCCGGCTTCCAAGATCCTTCTGCGAGTCGTTGACGTGGAAGGCGCGGATCTGATCACAGCCGACGATCCGATCGAACTCGGCAAAGGTAGCCGTGTAGGATTCGGCCGTGCGAATATCGTAACCAGCAGCAAGGATGTGGCAGGGATCGACACACACCCCGACGCGAGATTTCTCGCCGACACCATCGATCAGCGCGGCCAGATGCTCGAAGCGCCAGCCAAGCGAGGTTCCCTGGCCGGCGGTTGTTTCGAGCAGGATCATCACCGATTCGCCATGGCCGGCGGCATGGATGCGGTTGATCGCAGCCACAACACGTGCCAGGCCGGCCTCTTCGCCCGAGCCGACGTGTGCGCCCGGGTGAGTGACGAGGTACGGAATACCAAGAGCGGCACAACGATCGAGCTCATCGGCGAAGGCGTTGATCGACTTCTGCCAGAGTTCGTCGCCGGGGGCGGCGAGGTTGATCAGGTAGGAATCGTGGACGATCACCGGGCCGAGGCCGGTACGCTCCTGTTCGGCCCGAAAACGGGCAATATCATCATCGCTGAGCGGTTTGGCACGCCACTGCTGCTGGTTCTTGCTGAAGATCTGGATCGTATCGCAACCGGCGTGGACACCATGCTCAAATGCGCGATACAGCCCACCTGAGATCGACATATGCGCGCCAAATTTCATAGGGGATCCTTCTGCTTGCTGGTTTCGTCAATTATACCAGAGCAGAAACCATTGTTATCGGTTAGGATTCAGTTCGGTGCGCTAGTCGGAATCCCCCTGCTCGTCGGCGAGGCGCCTGCCATAGCCAAGCCACTTGCCCATACGCAACTGGTCGGCGGCGAGATGAAGTAGAATAGTGCGGATCTCGGCCTCGATACGCTCGGATGCATAGCCGAAACGGGTCTCGGCGAGAGCTTGTACCGCTGATTGTTGTGTGTCGAGGCGCCGATCGGCGGCCCGTAACCCTTTGTCGGCGAAGTCGTCGGGGTCGAGCAAGAGATCGATCATGTCGTTGGGATCGCCACCGACGACGCGCATGGTACCAAACATCACTGCGGCATTGACGGTGGTCTTGCCCGACTCAAGCCGATGGATCTGCGACTCGTGCTCTTCTAGTTCGACGGCGACTTCGATCTGTGTGTAGCCGCGTGCATCGCGCAGGCGACGCAGATACGCGCCAACGGCGACTCTTCCCATGCTGCCATCCGGACTGCTCATTGACTGATTGTTTGAGCATACGGCGCAGCAGGCGCAGACGAAATGGCAGATCTGTTAATTCTTTCTTTGCATATTTGACATGCAACTTTTGCTATGACACACTATGATGAAGAATGCTGCAGGCTGCAGGCCATTGAGCTTTGTTTCGCTCAGCGGCGGTAGGTTGCTGCTGAGCGGAAAAGGTACGACAATGCAGAAACCACTTGATCCAATCGAAACCCTCACCCGCATGCAAGATATCGTCGATCGCATCCTTGGTGCCGAGCCATTGCTGAGCGATCGCCAGATTATGATTGCCGTCTTGCGAACCCTCGCCGACCGCGAAGAGCGCCGTGCCGGGCTGGCGCCCGAGCCGCCGCCAACCCCACCAACAGCATCAGCAGCATAGGTGATGATGTATACTACGCTGGCAGGTTCTTTCAGTGATAATGGGGTCACGCATGCCAGCGTTGCCGCGCCTCAGTCGCCTGTTTGCCGTCGATGGTTACTGCTTCATGGCGCATCCGGATCTGTGTGGCCTATCAGCCGAAGTCATGCGGCAGGATGCCCGGATAGCGCCATGATCGAAGTTGTTGCAGCAGGGCATCTATGCCTCGATATTATTCCGCAGCTCCCCGAAGGCGCACAATTCATCGCCGGTCGCATGGTCGAAGCCGGGCCGGCGCTCTTCTCGACCGGTGGTGCGGTTTCGAATACCGGCCTGGCGCTGCACCGCCTCGGGGTGCGGGTCTGCCTGGCCGGACGCACCGGCGATGATCCGTTCGGCCATATGGTGCGGGCAATCATCGGCAGGCATGGAAACAGCCTGACCGACACCATCGGGGTGAACGCCGGCGAGTCGACATCGTATACGATCATTCTGAGCCCGCCGGGTGATGATCGCACTTTTATTCATCACCCCGGCAGCAACGCAACCTTCAGTGCCGCCGATGTGGCCGATGCTTGGCTGGCCGAGGCACGGTTGCTGCATTTCGGCTACCCGCCGCTCATGGAGCGCATGTATCGCAACGAAGCCGCCGAACTGCTGCGGTTGTTACAGCGTGCAAAGACTGCCGGGGCGGCAACCGCGATCGATATGACCATGATCGATCTGAATGGTGCGACCGGCCGCGCCGACTGGCGCGCCATTCTGCAGCGCGTTCTCCCGCTGACCGACCTGTTTCTGCCGAGTATCGAGGAATTGTTGCAGATGCTCGCCCCGCATCACTACCGCCGGCTGGCGGCAACTGGTGATGTGATCGAGCGTATCGCAACCGATGAGGTTGCCGCACTGGGGCGCGAACTGCTAGGCTATGGCGCGGCACTTGTCACGGTGAAGTGTGGCCGACGCGGTATGTATCTCTGTACGGCTGACGCAGCCCGCTTTGCCGCACTGGGGCGCGGCGCACCCGATTCGATCACCAGTTGGGCCAACCGTGAGCTCTGGGTGCCGTGCTATGCCACCGAGGTTGCCGGTACCACCGGTGCCGGCGATGCCACTATTGCCGGGTTGATCATGGGGCTGTTGCGCGGTTTTGATCTGCCTGCCGCGTTGCGCGCCGCTGCTGCGGTCGGCGCCTGTTGCGTCGAAGCGCATGATGCCATCAGTGGCATACGCGACTGGCCGGCAACACAGGCGCGTATTGCCGCCGGCTGGCCACGGTTGCTGCTGCCGCTTGAGAGCCCTGGCTGGCAGTATGATCCGAATGAAGAACTCTGGGCTGGGCCACACGACCATGCAGCAATCTGAGCAGGGCGATCATCAACGCTGCCGCACCAGGTATCGACCAACAATCCATCCCCGAGCGAAAGAAAGGAAAGATCCATGCATCTCTGTCGCTTCTATCATCCCGAGCGTGGTGTGCGCTTTGGGATAGCCCATGCCGGCACACTCTATGATGTGAGCAACACATGGGCCGGCATGGCCATGTTCTTACAGTGGTCGGCCAGGCGTGCCGATCTCGATGAAGCCATCATGGCGGCGCTCGGCAGTGCCGATGCTGTCGGGCCGGTGGCAGCCGCCGATCGTGCGCCTGACCCGGCGGCAATACACCTGCTCAAACCGATCGACAACCAGGAGGTCTGGGCGGCCGGGGTGACGTATGAACGCAGCCGGGTGGCACGTGAAGAGGAATCGGCCGGCAGCGGGATCTACGACCGGGTCTATAGTGCGCCACGGCCCGAGATCTTCTTCAAGGCCAGCCCGAGCCGTACGGTTGGTTCGTACGAAGCTGTTGCCATCCGGCGCGATTCACAATGGAATGTGCCCGAACCGGAGCTTGGCCTGTTGATCAACCCGGCCATGGAACTGGTCGGCTTCCTGGTCGGTAATGATATGAGCTCACGTGATATCGAAGGTGAAAATCCGCTCTACCTGCCGCAGGCTAAAGTGTATGGCCGCTGCTGCGCGCTCAGTTCGCTGGTGGCGTTGCGTTCGACAATTGCCGATCCCAAAGATCTCACCGTACAGCTCACCATCCGACGTGATACTGGTATCGTGTTCAATGGCGATGTGAGCACCGGCAAGATCGTGCGACCACTGGCCGAACTGATCGAATATCTCGGGCGCGACAATCTCTTCCTCGATGGCGTGGTGTTGCTCACCGGCACCGGGATCGTGCCGCCCGACGACTTCTCGCTCGCGGCGGGCGATCAGGTGAGTATTGCGATCGATGGTATCGGCACACTGCACAATCAGGTGATGTTGGGGATCTGATCGTCAGCGGTTCAATATGGTATGTCGTCGTGAGCACCCACGGTCGAGACATCCCGCCGGGCCGTCTCTACCGTGGGTGCGAGGGCGGAGCCGCCCGCGAAAATCGTCATTCTCCGCGAAGCGATCCGCCGCCGCAGGGCGGCTCAGGATGACGGGGCGACAGCCGGCGGGGGCGCGGGGGCGGAGCCTGCCGCACGCCGTACCGGCGATTGCATTGCGGGCGCCCACATTGGGACGCCC
>CALLZL010000259.1 GCA_937859575.1 uncultured Chloroflexota bacterium | reverse complement strand
GCCGATCCGGGCGTGAAAGAAACTCGGGGTGAAACTGTGTGCCGACATACCACGGGTGATCACGCAGCTCGATGATCTCGACCAGCCGGCCATCCGGCGACTGACCACTGATCACCAGGCCGGCTGCCTCGAGTAATCGGCGATACTTATTGTTAAACTCAAAGCGATGGCGATGGCGTTCGTTGACCGTCTCACCGCCGCAGGCGCGCGCCGCATGGCTGCCGGGTGTCAGTACACACGGATACCCACCGAGGCGCATGGTTCCGCCCTTATCGGTGATGTCGAGTTGATCGGGCATAAAATCGATCACTGGATGCGCCGTATGCTGATCAAACTCGGTGCTATTGGCATTATTATTACCGATCACATGACGGGCAAAAGCGATCGTCGCGCACTGCATCCCCAAACACAAACCCAGGAACGGGACCCCGGCAATCCGCGCATAGTTTGCTGCGGCAATCTTTCCTTCGACACCCCGATAGCCAAAGCCGCCGGGAACCACAATACCATAAACATCACCAAGGAAGCGCTCGGCCCCTTCCCGTTCGACCTGTTCCGACGGCACCCAACGAATGTCGATATCAACATCAAGGTGCATACCGGCATGACGCAACGACTCGACAACGCTCAGATATGCATCATGCAGTTCGACATACTTGCCGACAATTGCAATCGGCAGGCTACGCTTGGGGGTTTTGATACGCTGTACCAGATCCTGCCAATCATCAAGCACCGGTGCCGCAGCAGCGATGCCAAGCCGATTGACCAGGAAATCACCGAGCCCGGTCTCTTCGAGGACTAAGGGCACCTCGTAGATTGTATCGACGGTATGCAATGGAATAACGGCTTCGGCATCGACATCGGCAAAAAGGGCAATCTTCTCGCGCAGGTCATCACTGATCGGGTGATCGGCACGGCAGATGATCACATCAGCTGTAATACCGACGCGGCGTAATTCCATAACCGAGTGTTGCGTCGGTTTGGTCTTCACTTCACTCGTCGCGCCGATATGCGGCAACAGTGTGACATGGATATAGAGCACATTATCGCGCCCGACATCCTTGCGCATCTGGCGAATGGCTTCGAGAAACGGCAACCCTTCGATATCGCCGACCGTACCGCCGATCTCGACGATCACCACATCAGCACCCGATTGGCGTGCTACAGCGGCAATACGCGACTTGATCTCGTTGGTGATATGCGGAATTACCTGGATGGTGCCACCAAGATAGTCGCCACGGCGCTCTTTCTGAATGACCGAAGAATAGATCTGGCCGGTTGTGATATTGCTGAGCCGTGAAAGATTGGCATCAATAAAACGTTCGTAATGCCCCAGATCGAGATCGGTTTCAGCACCGTCGTCGGTCACGAAGACCTCGCCATGCTGGTATGGCGACATGGTGCCTGGATCAACATTAATATATGGATCGAGTTTCTGTACCGAGACGCGCAGGCCCCGGCTTTTGAGCAATCGCCCGATTGAAGCTACCGCGATCCCCTTCCCAACCGAAGAGACAACCCCGCCGGTAACAAAAATGTACTTTGCCATACGCTGTATTACTCCTTATTTCGTTACAGACATCAACGATGATAGGTGCATAAATTGCGTGCAAAGCGAGAGGGGAAGGTGATGACACCTTCCCCTCAGGCGGGACACGTATGAGCGGCGTTTAGTGCGCCGCGCCGGCATCCCACGCACCTTGTGTAACCGCGTGGGTACAGATTGTATGTGTACCCATTGCATCAATTGGCTCCTCAGTGCCGCTATTATAGCACAGGCTGCATGACGATCACACGGGTTTCGTCGCCTGTCGTCGGCAGGCTGCTTGATGTTACCGTAAGCTTCTCTTGCGGGGTATATTCTTTGATGCCCATCTCGTGGATGAACCGGTCGAGCGGTGCAAGATCATGCGTAAAACTCTGCTGGCCATCGGCGGCGAAATGCATCGGGATGACGAGACGCGGCTCGATCTGGCTGATGATGCTGCTGGCATCGCCGGGGCCGATCGTTTCGCCGCCACCAACCGGTAGAAACAGCACATCAATATTGCCGATCTCTTCGATCTGATGGGCCGTCAGTTCGTGACCCAGATCGCCGAGATGGCAGAATGCTACATCATCGAGATGGATGACAAATACGGTATTACGACCGAGTTCGGCACCACGCTTTTTATCGTGAAAAGTACGGACACCAGTAATCAACACGCCGCCGACTTCGTATTCGCCGGGGCCATCAACGACAAACAGTTGCTCGCGTGCCGGCCTGACAGCCGCGATATTGGAGTGGTCGGGATGTGCATGGCTGATCGTCACAATATGAGCCGTCGGCTTGCCGATATCGATACCGACGGTTCGATCAAACGGATCGGTCAGAATAATACCGTCACGCCCGCGCAGGCGAAAGCATGAGTGACCAAGATATTGAATATCCGGCATGGAAAGCTCCGTCTATTGACATATTACATCATCTGAATCACGAGTGGTCGTGCCATTCAATTCCTGCCACAGCAGGGTGACAATCGGGCGCACAACATCATAACTGAAACCGCGCCGCTGCAGCATGCCGCCAAGCTTGCGGCTAAACACGGCAAAGTCGGCCAGGGCGGCATAGCGATCGACCATCCGGCGTGCCAGATGAAGCGCCTGTTCGTACTCGGTATCGGCAACCCCGGCCGCTGCGATAGCCGTATCGATGGTTGCTGCCGCGACCCCTTTGCGCCGTAATTCATCGCGTAGTGCGGCCGGGCCGCGCGGTCGCGAGCGCTGCCGCCCATCGATCCAGCTTTGTGCAAATGCCAGATCATCGACAAGCCCAAGATTGCGTAGGCGCTCGATGGCCTGTTCGATCGCCGCCTGTGCCATTCCTTTGCGCCGTAGGCGTTCCTGAAGCTCACCAACTGAGCGTGCGCGCGATTCCAGCGCTCGCAACGCCAGGCGATACGCATGATCGGCCTCGGCCAGGCCGCTGAGCCGGGCATACTCCGCAAGGCTCAGATGCCGGCCGATATACAGTTGCTCGCCGACAACCGTATCGACACTGATCGTCAGTGCAAACGTTTCATCCAGAAACAGATGAACGCGCTGCGGATCGCGTTCGTGGATCCGCAGCGCGGTAATAAGACCGGATCGTTGTTCTGGCTGATTGGAAGCCACAGTGCTGCTTATGATTCTTCTTCCTCAAACAACCCGTCACCATCTTCGGCGGCTGCTGCCGCCGCTGCCGCCGGGGTGTTCGCCATTGTCTGCGCACGGATCAGACGTTCGATTTCATCGGCGAGGGCTGGATTTTCATTGAGGAACTGTTTGGCATTTTCACGACCCTGGCCGAGGCGATCCTCGCCAAGGTAGAACCACGCACCGCTCTTGCGGATGATTTCGAGTTCGGTGGCGACATCAAGGATGTTTCCGGCACGTGAGATGCCTTCATTCATCATGATATCGAACTCGGCCTGGCGGAACGGCGGTGCGATCTTGTTCTTCACCACCTTGACGCGCGCCCGGCTGCCGATCGTCTCCTGGCCGGATTTGAGGGTCTCGATCCGGCGGATATCGAGCCGAACCGAAGCATAGAATTTAAGCGCCTGACCACCGGTGGTTGTCTCGGGGGAGCCGAACATAACCCCGATCTTCATACGCAACTGGTTCAGAAAGATGACCACAGTACGTGATTTGCTGATCGCCCCCGAGAGCTTACGCAATGCCTGGCTCATCAGGCGTGCCTGCAGGCCGGGCAATGAGTCGCCCATGTCGCCTTCGATTTCGGCACGTGGAACCAGCGCAGCGACCGAGTCGATGACGATGACATCAACAGCATTCGAGCGCACCAGTGTCTCACAGATTTCCAGTGCCTGTTCACCGAAATCGGGCTGCGATACCAACAAGCTTTCGATATCGACACCACAGCGTGCAGCATAGAGTGGGTCGAAGGCGTGTTCGGCATCGATAAAAGCCGCCACACCACCCATCTTTTGCGCCTGCGCCACAATATGCTGTGCAAGGGTCGTCTTCCCACTTGACTCAGGGCCGTAGATCTCGACGACACGCCCACGCGGCACACCTCCGGCACCAAGCGCAACATCCAATGCAATGGCACCGGTGGGGATAACGTCGATGGCAAGCTTGCCACTTACTTCCCCCATCCGCATGATCGAACCTTTGCCGTACTTGCGGTCGATCTGACCCATGGCCGCAGCCAGCGCCTTCTCTTTTTCGGGCGAAATGGCCATTGCCTGCGCTCCTCCGTTGTTGCTGCTCACTCGTGTTCTCCTTAACGTACTCTACTATACCGGCTTGGCGCTGTCAACGCAGGCCCCGGGTGTCGTCTACCCCCGGTTCTGCCCCTTCCTCGTGGCGACGAGCTATGGTTTGACCGCTGCGAGCCAGAGTGCCCACATACGCCTTGTGCCAGGATTATAGCACGAAAGTTCTACTATATCAAGCGGAACATGCAATTAGCGGAGGGTTGAACTTACCAGGGTTGGGGCAGCCGGATCAGCCGGTGCTATAAAGGGAACAGCCCGCACAATAATGCGGTAGTTGAAGCGTTCCGGGCCGGTATCGGGCCAGCAGGTCACGAGCGTGAGCATCTCGCTGCCGCCTGGTGCGATATAGGCGGCATTGGCGGCACGCTGTTCTTCCGAGACACCTTCTTCGAGCAGCATGTGCTGCTCGCTCACGGTATAGAGGTATTGTTGATCGCCACTATAGATGGTGATCCGGTCGCCCGGCTGCAGTTCGATCAGATCTTTGAAGACTTTGCCATACCCCCCGACATGGCCGGCCAGAACGATATTCTCGGCGTCTCCGGGGTTTGCCGAACCACGATGATGGCCGACGGCATATTCCGCCACCTGCCAGACGGCCACCTGCCGGCCTTCCTGTTCGACGACATCCCAGCCGACCTCAACGACTTTCGAGTCGAGATCGATGCTGGGAATCGCAATACGGGTGATACTCGACGGTTGAGCAAAGCGATCAACAGGCAGTTCGCTCACTACCCGCCCTGCTGCGGCAGGAGGGGAATTGAGCAGCGGCGCGATGAACGGCAAGGGTGCCGCTTCTTCAACAATGACAGGCGAGACATCACGTGGGGCCGGCGCTTCGGTATCGCCACGCGCCGCATAACGCTGATATTCCTGGTGTGCCGCCAGCCCACCGAGATAGGCGATGATGACAACACCCACCAGCATCAGCAGATTGCCGAGTGTCCACATGACTCTGGCGCGTGGTGTGGCCGGATGGTGGGCACGGGCCGATTTTACCGATTGGGATGTCTGTACCATCAGGAAACCTCGGGATAGGGTCGAGTGATGCCGGCGAAGTATCAAGAATCAGACGCTGAAGTTCATGCGATCTGCGTTGTTTATTATACGGCATGCGGCCGGGGTATGGATGCCGATAGTACCGGATGCCTGGTGGTACGCCGGTGTTACTACCGCACAAACCAATTGCAGCCGACACACGAGTATGGTAAGATGCGGCAGCGGCTTCGCGGCGCATACCGCTGCGCTGGTGGCATGGAGGGGTACTTTGAATCCGAACGACGCCCCGTTCGACGATGACGCTCCACAATCAGGAGGCATCTTCAACCTCTCGCGTGATACGCTGGTATTGTTCGCCTCGCTCGGTTTTCTGGCGCTTGCGATTCTGCTGGCTGTCTTCTCGGGTGGCGATCGCGAGCCGATTCCGGTTGCACAGGTGACGCTGGTCGCAACCCGCCCGGTTATCACCGCGATTGCCGAGCCGACGGTTGCCCCGGATGCACCGGCAATCGCGTATCCGGCTCCCGGTTTCGGCGACGGCCTTGTCTCGGCGGCCGAACCGTACCCGGCTCCGGTCGATGCAGAAACGCCGACGAGTGCCGTGCCGACGTTTGCCCCCCTCCGGCCGACTGAGCCGGCCCCGATTATTATGACGGCGACCCCGCCTGATTTTGCCGCCAGCCAGGCGACGGCCTACCCGGCCCCGGAACAGCCGACCATTGCACCGCCGCCTACCAGTATGCCGGTGGCCGATACAGCGACTCCGGCAGCCATTGCGCAGGCGCAGACACAACCGCGACCAACGCGTGCGCCTCCGGCGCCAACCGAAGTGCCGTTATTGCGTTTGCGCGGCACAACCTATTGGCGTGCGGCACAGAGCCCGATCCTGGTATCGACGGATGTGCATATTATGCCGGGGGCGGCACTTGTGATCGAGCCGGGTGTCGAAGTGCAGATCGCACCTGGCGTGGCGCTCTTTGTGGAAGGCAAGTTATACGCCCTCGGGCAGCCGGGCCGCAGAGTACGCTTCACATCAAGTACATCACAGCGCTGGGAAGGGATTTATGGCCGTGGCGGCAGTGAAATAGTGCTGGAACAGGTTGAGATGCGCGGCGGCGGTGCCGGCGGTACGCTGTTGGCCAGCGAAGGTGGCAGACCGGTTACCAAATGATGCCGATTCGCCCATAATGGGGGGCATATTCGTAACGACATCGCGCGGGGTTAGGTTCGCGCAAGGGAGAACCCCGCCAACGACATGCCGTATGGCGCGGCGCTCGATCTCAGCTTCGAAATGGGCGGCTTTGCCATTGTAAGCGGCAACCGCATCGGCGGCAACCGTATGGCAACCGGTGCACCACCGCTGTTGCTGGCCAATCAAAGCCCATTTGATATCCTGAATATCGATGTGCAGGGGAACTTGCTGATCGGGCAGGATGGGCCGAACCTGACGGTTCAGGCAATCGGCCAAGTGCATGGGCAGATCCGCTGTAATGCACTGCTGAATGGCGCCAATGGCCTGAGTGTGAAGAGTGCGCTGCCGCAGGTGCCTGGATTGCGTGATCTGGTGATCCGCGACAATGCGATCGAAGATCATTTGCCGCCGATTATTCCGGTGTATCTCGAGTATGGGATCGGCCGTGGCGCCACCAGCGACGTGCTGATCGACATGCGCAATAACTGGTGGGATAGCAGCCTCGGGCCGTATGAACCGGATCGACATGCCGATGGTCGTGGCGATGCACCCGGTGATATGGTTGAATTCCGCCCCTGGCTGACGAGCCGACCGTCGTGTGCACCGCGCCCGTGACGGATGCTGCGCACGAACACCTGGAACGACAGATTGCTGCGATTGTCGCCGAGGCGATCGCAGCGCGTACCTTTCCTGGTGCGGTGGTGCTGGTTGCCCGCGATGATCAGATCCTTCATTTTGCCGCCTACGGCACAACGGCCTATACGGCAGATGTTTCGCAACCAGTGCAGTGCGAGACGATCTACGATATCGCTTCCCTGACGAAAGTCTTTACAGCGACTGCGGTGCTACGGCTCTATGAAGCCGGCCGACTACAGCTAACAGATCCTGTAGCAGCGCACCTTCAACGGCTCCCGCATCCGGCGATCACACTGCTTCATCTGTTAACCCATACCTCGGGCCTCAACCGACAGCTGTCGGCGCTACGCGATCTGCCGCCTGAGCAGCTCCTGACGACGATCTACGAGACACCGGTGTTGCATGCGCCGGGAACAGCCGTGGCATACACCAATATCAATGCCCTGTTGCTCGGGCTGGTTGTTGAGCATGTGACCGGCCTGTCGCTTGATGCAGCAATCAACGACCTCGTCGTACAGCCGCTCGGGCTGCGTGTCACCCAGTTTCGGCCGGCTGCAAGGGCACGACCGGCTATCGCGCCCACCGAACATGATACCCAATGGCGCCGGCGGCTGGTGCATGGCGAGGTGCATGACGAAAGTGCGTATGCTCTGGGGGGTGTTGCCGGGCATGCCGGGATGTTCAGCGATGCGATCGACCTGTGGCATTTCTGCCGGGCATGGCTGCCGCCCAACGATACGGTGGCTGCGGGGCCGTTGCTGAAACCGGAAACGATCGCGCTCGCACAGCATAATCACACCGCAGCATTGGAAAAAGGGTGTGGCCTGGGATGGATGATCGATCGAACCAACTTCATGGGGGATTC
>CALLZL010000258.1 GCA_937859575.1 uncultured Chloroflexota bacterium | reverse complement strand
GTGGAGCAAGTTTTATTTGCTGTCCTTTGGCCCCAACCCGCCGGCAAGCCGCCCCGGGCTCCGTTAATAGGGCAGCTGATCGAGGGGCGCGGCTGTCCAGCAGGCCCAGCCGCACCAGATGCGGCCGAAGAGCAACGGGCCGAGGATCTTGGCAATCAGGTAGTGGATCACCGCCGCGAAGAGTATGCCGCTGAAGAGATCGAAGAACAGCCCTTCGATCTGAAAATTGGCGCGGATCGGGTCGCGCAGTGCTGCCGCGCCAAACAGGCTGGTGCCGAGCAAGAGTAACAGGATCCGCCGGCGCAGTGGTTGATCGACGCTCCGCAAGGCGGCGTAGAGTACCCCGCCGATGGCAGCCGATAGCAGTACATACAGGTAGTAGGTAATCAGTGGTACCCCGGCACGGTGGAGCCCGATCATCCCGACCAGCCCCAGCAATGCACCCGCCAGTATCGTCAGTTCGATCCGTTTTGAGCGATCAAGCACAAATCGCCCATTGCGCGCTTTCACACCCGACTCCTTCCCGCACATACGGCCCGCAACGGTTGCCGCTGCCAGCATACCACCTGCCGTGGGGGAGTATCGGTAGGGTTTGATAACCAATGGCATGGATTGCTTTACATATGGCCGCATCCTACTGCCCCTTTGGTGTCTTCCTGAACCGCGCCACCCTTGTGCTGCATGGCATCCTGAGCCGCACCCCCCTGGGCCTGGGTGCCTTCCTGAGTCGCTGTGCGGCGAAGGAGCGCTCCGGGGGAAGGTGCCCGGCGTCGCTGCCTCACTACTCGGAGAGCTGCGTCGCTGCGCTCGGCATGACAATTAGGAATGCGAAAGCAGGTATACTGGTGGTGCGTAACCTGGAGAAAGGAACACCAATGACTGTGCCGATGATTGCGCTGAACAATGGTATGGCGATCCCGCAGATCGGCCTTGGCACCTGGCCGCTCACTGATGAGACGGTGGTACCGGCGGTTGTTGCGGCGATCGATGCCGGCTACCGGCATATTGATACGGCGGCCCGCTACGGTAATGAGCGTGGTGTTGGTGAGGGGATCCGTGCCAGCGGCATCGCACGCGAGCAACTCTTTGTGACCACCAAACTTGATGGTGCGTATCAGGGAAACGACCGTGCGATTGCCGGCCTCGATGAAGCACTGGAGCGCCTGGGGTTGGCGTATGTTGATCTGCTGTTGATCCACTGGCCGCTACCGCAGCGTGGCGAGTTTATTTCGACCTGGCAGACCTTCGAGAAGCTTGTGGCGGCCGGTAAAACGCGGGCGATCGGGGTCTCGAATTTCAAACCGGCACATCTCGAACAGCTGCTCGCGGCGGCGACGATCCCGCCGGCGGTGAATCAGATCCAGCTGAATCCCTACACCACCCGGCCCGAACACCGTGCGTATAATGCCGCCCATGGCATCGTGACGGTTTCGTGGGGGCCGCTGGCACCCCGGACGGCACTGCTCGAACATCCGACGCTCGCGGCGCTTGGTGCCAGGTATAACAAGACAGCAGCCCAGATTGTGTTGCGCTGGCATGTCGAACTGGGCCTGGTGGCGATTCCTAAATCGGCCCCGCCCAAGCGATTTCCAAAAAATGTCGATTTTGTCGGTCTCGCGCTCACCGCCGATGAGGTGGCGGCTATTACGGCGATCGACACTGGTGCCGAGCCGGGGGTTGATTCGGATACGCAGGGGCATTAAACGCCCAGCCGATCGGGGCGCTGTGGATGCAGCGGCTAAGTCGCGACATCCACAGCGTGTTGTGGTTATTCGAGCGGCTTGAGATTGGCGACGATCTCGGCGCGCCGTGGTTCGAGGAATGGTGCCAGCACGATCTTCTCGCCCAGCGTCGCCGGATCCTCATCTACGCTAAACCCCGGCCCGTCGGATGCGATCTCGAACAGGATGCCGTTTGGTTCGCGGAAGTAGAGGCTGCGGAACCAGTAGCGATCGACTTTGCCGCTGTTGGGGATGCGTACCGCCCGCAGATGCTCGGCCCATGCGTCGTACTGGTCGTCGGCGGTACGAAAGGCGACATGATGCACGCCACCGGCCCCCGGGCGAGTTGCCGGTAGGCCAGGCTGCTCGGCACCGTGCAGCCGGGCACCCGCCCCGCCCGGCCCCATCTCGTAGACATACACCGTATGGCCGGGTTGTTCGGCGTGCGGGTATTGGCGCACCTGCCGCATGCCGAGCGCCTGCCGCAGCACCATATCGGTCGGCTGGAGTTTCGGCACACTCAGCAGAATCGGGCCGAGGCCACGGATCTGCTGCGCCGCCGGAACCGGGCTGCGTTCCCACGGGTAGGCCGTGCCGACCCCACCATCGTCTACCAGGGTCAGCCGCTGACCTTCGGGGTCTTCGAGATCGAGCGAGAGCCGGCCATCGCGCTCGACGCATTCGCCGACCTTCACCCCCTGTGCCCGCAGGTGTTCGTGCCACCATGCCAGCGTTTCGGTGCCGGCCACCCGCAGCATGGTGCGCGTAATGGCATGTGTGCCGCGCTGCTCAGCTGGAACCGGCCAATCGAAAAAGGTCAGATCGGTGCCGGGCGTGCCGTGTGCATCGGCATAGAACAGATGATAGGCGCTGACGTCATCCTGATTGACGCTGCGCTTCACCAGCCGCATGCCCATGGTCTGCGTATAGAAACGGTAGTTCTCGCGAATCCGCGCCGAAACTGCCGTCAGATGATGAATGCCAAGGAGTTCCATAGTTGCCTCCCGATCAGTGTGATATGCTTCTATGGAATAAGTTTAGTGCTAAACCATCATCCTGTCAAGCCTACTCCTGGCCGCCCGCTGGTCACTCGCGCCCGTGTAGCATCCTGAGCCGCGCCACCCTTGCGCTTGTATGTCATGCTGAGCGGAGGCGGGAGCCGACGCGAAAGATCGCTCCGCGAGAAGGGGCGAGCCTGGCGTCGCTGCGCGCAGCATGACCGCCCGAAGCATCTAAAGCCAGGTGCAAAACGATTGATTATTAAGATCGTGCGCATCCTGCGCACATGCGGGCGAGACGCCCGCGCTCCCAGGATGCGGAGGGCGCAAGGTTTTTGCATCTAGCTATAGGGCCGGTGATAGCCGGCAGCGGGCGAGACGCCCGCGCTCCCAGGATGCGGAGGGCACAAGGTTTTTGCATCTAGCTATAGGGCCGGTGATAGCCGGCAGCGGCATCATCAAGCACCAGCACCCAATCCGGGCCGCCGGCGGGCGGAGTGAAGCCGGCGCGTTCCGTGCGATCGAAGTGGCCGATCGACGCCGCCCCGCCGCTGCGTGGATCGAACCACCATGCGGCCAGCCGGCTACCGCTGAGGCGGCTGGTATCGATTTCGATCTGTGGCGATTGCCGCCCGGTACCACCGGGCAGCATGGGCTGCATCCCGGCGACATAGACGAACGCATAGCTGCCGTTGCTGTCGCGGCTGGCGCGGATGTGATAACTCCCGCTGCCCGGCTCGCTCAGCAGCAGCTGTTGGTCGGGAATGCGGCTGAGGAACGGCCGCGAGAGCAGCAGCCGGCGGGCGTGCTGCATCTGGCCGGCACCCGGTAGCTGGAGCGCTTCGCGCCAGTTGATACGGGCGTGCAGCAGCGGTTGGTGCCCGTGATCCCACATCTGCCAGACCGGATTGCAGCCGTAGGTATGACCGTGTGCGCCGGCAAAGAGCGCCCAGTAGAGCGCCTTGCGGGCATCATAGGCGTCGAGGTAGCCGCCATCGAGGGTATGCAGGCCATCCGGCATATCTTCGTACCCCGGCTCGGCATCCATCACCGGGCGGATCGGCGTGCGGGCATAATCCTGTTCGATAAAGCGATAGTTGTCCGAGTTGCGGGCATGGCCGCTCTGGCACATGTGCAGATCAAGCCAGGGCTCTTCGTGAACATACTCCGATGACGAATGCGGGCCGAAGGTATGAAAGCCGATCAGGTGCCGCCCGCCGTCGCCGGCACGCACCCCATTGGCCATGGCGCGTACCACTGCACGCTGCTGCTCGTTTTCAATCGGCCGATCGCCGCCCAGGATCCAGATGATCGCCCGATCGGCATAGCGCCGGCCGATCCATTCACCATAGCGAGCGGCGTTCTCGGGGGTAAAGATCTCGGGGCCTACGCCCCACTTGCGGTTCCACTTATCGCCCCAGGTCGGCAGCAGCCCGATCGTCAGCCCGAGGGTCTCGGCCAGTGCCACCACCTGATCGACATGTGCGAAATAGGCTTCGTTGGGGCGTGCCGGATCGCCATCGATCAGCGGCAGGTCGCCGCGCCGATTCGGCGTCTGCAGGCCGTCGAGTTCGGCCAGTGCCACCGCCTGGATGACCGTAAACCCCTTGGCGGCACGATCACGCAGGTAGTGTTCGGTTTCGGCCAATGTGCAGCGGTGAAACAGTTCCCATGCCGTATCACCCAGGTAGAAGAAGGGCTTCCCGTCGTCGTTGACCAGAAAGCGGCGGTTGTCGCTTACCCGTACCATCGTATCGCTCCTTTGCGCTATTCGGTGGCCTGTGGTCGGAGAATCATGTCGCTGTCGCTGCCGGCGATACGCGACACCAGCGGCTGATCAGCGGCAAGCCAGGCCTGCCAGCCGCCGATCAGCGCCCGAGCCTGCGGCCAGCCGGCGCGCTGGAGCTCTGCCGTCACTCGCAGGCTGGGCTCTTCGTTGGGGCAGGCACAGTATGCCACAACCCAGGCATCCGGCGGTACACCTGCCGCCCGCACAACATGCAGCACCCGTTCGGCCGGGGCGCGCAGTGCGCCGGCGGCCATATGCGAACTGGCCTGAAACCCGCGCTCGGTGCGTACATCCAGCAATACCAGCGGTGCCGCACGGTGCTGCAATTGTTGCAGCTGCGCCATAGTGATCGCCGGCTCGCTCGGCGCTGGTTCACCCTGGATCATGGTTTGAGCTGCCGGTGGTGCAACAGGCGGCAGTTGGGTAGGCTGCCGGCGGCGGCGCAGCAGCGGGGTGCCGCCCTGCAGTGCCAGCGAGATCAGCACCACCAGGCTGGTGAGTGCGACGATCTGCTCGGCTTCGGGCAGGCCGGCAAACACCGCCAGCAGCGCCAGCAAGAGCGAACCAAGGCCACGTGGGCCATACCAGCCGAGTGTCAGCCGTTGGCCGAGCGGCATCCGCAGCGGTAGCAGGGCAACGGCAAAGATCGGCAGGCGTGCCAGCAGCACCAGCGCGACAAAGCCGAGTGTCAGTGGTGTTACCACCGCCAGCCCGCTCCAGATCGGAGCCGTGCCGAGCAGCACATAGGTAAACAACAGCGCCATCTCGGATGTTACCTGGCCATACTCCAGGAAGCAGTCGCACAGCTCAACATCAAGCGACGAAACCACCAGGCCGGCGGCGAAGGCAGCCAGAAACCCGCTCCCGCCGACGGCTTCGGCAGCGGCGAAGGCGGCCAGTGCCACGCCGATCACATACAGCGCCTCGTATTCGCGCCGCACACCGAAGCGATCGCGCACCCATACCAGCAGGCGCACCGCCGCGACGCCGACGGCGACCCCGGCGAGCGGGCCAAGCACAAACAGGCTCAGCAGCAGACGCGCCAGTTCGGTGCTGCCGGGGGCGGCAACCCCAGCAAACGCCAGTGCGATCACCACAATCGGCAACAGCAGCACATCATTCATGCCGCTTTCGAGCCGTAACGCCAGGCGCAGCCGATCCGGCAGGCTGCTGCCCTGCAGCATGCCGCGCAATACCACCGGATCGGTTGAGGCGATCGCCGCACCAAGCACCAGTGCTGCCACCGGCGGCAGGCCGAGCATCCAGCCGGCGAGTGCCGCCAGGCCACATGCCGCCAGCAGTGTACCCGGGCCGAGGATCAGCGCCGCCAGGGCTTTGTTGCGCCGCACCTCGCCGAGATCCAGCGTCAGCGCATCGGTAAACAGCACCAGCGTCAGGCTTAGTGTCGCCACCACGCGCAGCAGGGGGTCATCGAGCCCTACCTCGATCCAGCCCAGGCCATACGGCCCGAGCGCCAACCCGAGCGCCAGGAAGATCGCCAGGGCCGGCAGGCCGCTGCGCTCGGTTGGCCCGGCCAGTAGTGCGCCGCCGATGATCACGGCACCGACCAGGCCCGATAGGGCGATCAGGGTTTGTGTATCAAAACTGCCTGCTTCCATGGATCCCCCTCTATCTCGTCGTCGCTACAGCGTACCATGGGTTGGCGCAAGGGGTGCGGGGGTGTGTTGGGCGTATGCGTTCTCTCTAGCCGCGCCCCTGTGCTTAGACATCATCCTGAGCCGCGCAGCATGACATGCAACCCCATTTCACTCTTCGGAGCGATGCTTGGCTACGGACAGCATGACCGTCCGACTTCCTGCACCTACCCGTCACGAGAACGCAAAGCCCTATGGGTACTGGGGTTGCGTACCGCATAGCTGACGATATTGGGATTGTTTGTACTTCGCCCTTACTTGTGGTCGATCTTTCATGATAAGCTTGCCATATCTGCAAGGAAGAGGTGCTAGACTGGTTTGCAAGGAGGGATGTAATGCACCGAACAGAGTCGAAATATGAGCGGCTCGACGCAATTGAGCGCCTGCTTGCACGGCATCCGGAGGGGTTGACAACCGGTGAGATCGGACGGGCGCTCGGTGTCAATCCGAGCACGATCTATCGTGACCTGAATCTTCTCGAATCGCGTGGCACCGGCTTCATTCAGAATGGTCGGCGGTATGTGGTGGATCACCGGCGCTCAATTCATCAGGTGAAGCTCACCAACAACGAGATCCTGGCGCTCTATCTGGCGGCGCGGTTACTCTCACGCCATAGTGATGAGCATAACCCGCATGTTGTATTCGCCCTCGAAAAACTGGCCGACTCGATCAATAGCAAATCACCAATCATCGCACGCCATATTGTGCAGGCGGCAACGGCAGTGCGTTATCGGCGCGTGCATCGCGAGTATGTCGAAACCCTTGAAATACTGACACAGGCATGGGCTGAGGGTCGCAAAGTGGCGTTGTTATACCAATCCTATCAGAAGGACGAAACGACTGAGCGCATGTTTCAGCCGTACTTCATCGAGCCATCCGGGATCGGCTATGCATGCTATGTGATCGGGTTCGACGAATTGCGCGGTGAACTGCGCACATTCAAGGTCGAGCGTATCCGCGCAGCACGATTGACCAATGAGCGATTTGCAATTCCAATGGCATTCGATCCGCAACATCTGCTCGCCTCGGCTTGGGGAGTTGTATGGCGCGATGAAGAGACGATCGAAATTGTACTGCGCTTCTCCGAGCAGGTTGTACGGCGTGTCAAGGAGAGTGTCTGGCACCACAGCCAGCGGATCGAGGATCTGCCCGACGGTGCCTGTCTGTTTACGGTGCGTGTCGGCAGCACGCTTGAGATCAAACCCTGGATTCGCCAGTGGGGTGCGGATGTCGAGGTGCTCGCGCCCGATACGCTGCGCGCAGAGATCATCAGCGAGGTGCGGGCGATGGGGGGGATGTATGGAGTTTGATAAGGGAGTACTGCTAACAAGGGGAAGGACATGAAGACACTGTACGCACATACTCCAGCAATGGGTAGTACTACGTGGCATCTGCTACTTGACCACCTTATCGCTGTTGCTGAAACCGCAAGAGGGTTTGCCGACTCCTGGGGCGCTGGAGAAATCGCATATTACCTTGGATTATGGCACGATATTGGAAAGGCAAATCCAGCGTTTCAGAACTACCTGCTACGTTGTTATGCCGATGCAAATGCCAAAGGTACTGGCCCTGATCATAAGGCTGCTGGCGCAAGCATAGCCCACAAACACATGCCACCACTTGCGCTCCTCGTGCAAGGGCATCATGGTGGATTGAAAAGCAGATCTGAATTTATTCAATGGTATCAAGAACGCCAGAGTGACAAAATTGATGATACCAATAGCTCTGCAATTCAAGTTGCCGTTGAACGTGTACGAGAATTGATTTCTGAGATCGATCCTGCACAACCACTTGGCTTGCCTGCGTTCACAAATAATCCCTATAGTGCCGAGTTTTTCCTGAGGATGCTCTTCTCTACACTCGTCGACGCCGACTATCTTGATACTGAACAGCATGGCAATGAGGAGAGAGCACAGCAGCGTGGAAGTAGTGTTTCATTTGCTCAATTGCTCGCACGCTTTGAAGCAGATCAGGCTCGCCTGACCGGGCGACGCGATGATGCGGTCGGCAAAGCGCGCCATTCGATATATGAGTCGTGTCTTACGGCAGCACAGCAACCACCAGGGCTTTTCAGATTGGCTGTACCAACCGGAGGTGGGAAGACGCGCTCGGCGATGGCGTTCGCCTTGCACCATGCACTGCAGCATAACCTTCGTCAGGTAATTGTTGCCGTCCCCTTTATCAGTATTACGGAACAGACAGCATCCGTCTATCGTGAACTTTTTGAAACGGAAGATGGTTCGTCAGTTGTCCTGGAGCATCATAGTGGCTCGGCTCCTCAGCTGGAAGTGACTGATTATGATCCAAGCCGCGTTTGGTCACGGCTTGCTGCAGAGAATTGGGATGCCCCGATTGTCGTCACAACGACCGTACAACTGTTTGAAAGTATGTTTGCGAGTCAGACAGGACGTTGCCGCAAGCTACATCGACTTGCAAAAAGTGTGATTATTCTTGATGAATCCCAGGTATTACCATCGCATGTGCTGACACCAATACTTGATGGACTACGTGAGCTCTGTCGGCATTACGGTGCGACGGTCGTTCTGTCAACGGCAACTCAACCGGCTTTTGAAAGTGTGAAAGCATTTGCTGATCTGCCAGCTACCGACATTGTACCGAATGCCGCATATTGGTTTGGTGCACTGAAACGAGTCACATATGATTGGCGCACTGATCAACCAATGCAATGGGAAGAAGTTGCCGAGATCTTGCGCACAGAAACGCAGGCGCTTGCAATTGTCAACGCTAAGCCCGATGCATTGGATCTACTTGATGCACTCGATGATTCAGATGCACTACATCTCTCAACAATGCTGTGTGGTGCACATCGTCGTGATGTGATCGGACGTGTAAAGGAACAACTGCGCATTGGCGCATCTTGCCGCTTAGTCTCAACACAAGTCATTGAGGCTGGCGTTGATCTTGACTTTCCACTAGTCCTGCGTGCTATGGGGCCACTTGATAGCATCATCCAAGCAGCAGGTCGATGCAACCGCGAAGGACTCTTGACACAGGGAAGAGTCATCGTCTTCACACCGGCAGCAGGTCGTCTACCGTCTGGGGCATATCGTACGGCGACTGATATTACTCAATCACTACTCACTGAATCATTCGATCCTGATGATCCCAAAGATGTGCAGCGCTACTTTCATCGTCTCTTTGCAACGGTCGATCTCGATCGAGAGCAAGTGCAGAAGGCACGTTCCACATGGAATTATACCGAAACGGCACGGCGGTTTCGCATGATCGATGAAGATATGGAGGATGTGATAATCACAGCCTATGGCAGTTCAAAAACGCAAAAGAGCATTCAGGTTGCTATTGAGCAACTCCGTACAAAGGCAGGCAGGGCACGCTATATTCTCCGGCGACTGCAGCCATATCTGGTCTCTATTCGTACGCGGAACGCAAAACGATTTCGCCAGAATGGACTGATTGAGGATTTGATACCTGGCGTTGGTATCTGGCATGGCCAATATGATGCGGTGCGTGGCCTTGTCGCCGATGACGATAGATCGCTTCTCGTATTTTAAAGTCTGTAGTGATAACAAGAAAGGGGCTGACATGACCGAAACGGCTGTTCCTCTCGATGTGCGTGTTTGGGGTGACTGGGCATGTTTTACTCGACCAGAGATGAAGGTTGAGCGAGTGACTTACCCAGTTATGACGCCATCGGCAGCACGTGGCGTGCTAGAGGCAATCTTCTGGAAGCCGGAGTTTCGCTGGCGCATCCAAGAAATCTGGGTGCTTGCACCGATTCGGTATTTCTCGATATTGCGCAACGAAGTCAACACAAGGCAGAGTGAGCGCGCTGCTGCCGGATGGCAGCGCGAACATGGTGGCTTCGAAGCTACTGCTGATCGATCGCAACGGCATACACTCTGCCTTCGCGATGTGGCATATGTTATCCGAGCGCAGGTCATGCTCCATCCACACGCGGATGCTGAACCGGCAAAATATCGCGACCAGTTTCGCCGGCGTGTAGATAATGGGCGCTGTTTTGCACAGCCATTCCTGGGATGCCGGGAGTTTAGCGCACATTTTGCGCCCCTCGATGGTAACGAACGGCCGATCGATATCAGTGATGAACTAGGGCCGATGCTACACGATATTGAGTATGAGCCAGGCCGTTCAGGGCGGGGTCGGCCCCGTTTCTTCGATGCACCCCTTGAAGGGGGTGTCTTCCCCGCCCCGCCATTAACAGGCACGGAGGTATAGCGATGCTACTGCGACGTCTCAAGGAATATGCTGATATCCGTATGACGCTGCCGCCACCACTCTACAACGAAACGCCGGTGCGCTACATTATCGAACTAGATCCAAGTGGTCGGCTATTGAGTCCCCGACCGACTGATACGGCCGATCCTGCAAGCCCAAAGACCAAGCGAGGAACGCGGTTCCTGATGCCACAGATACAGCGCGCATCAGGGGTGAAGCCCTTGCTTCTGGCCGACAAACCGGATTACGCGATTGGGTATCAGCGTGAAGGAGCGAAGCCAGAGCGCATTGCACAGTGTCACGAGGCCTTTTGTGATCTTCTGAATCGATGTGCTGAGAAGACACAAGCTGCAGCAGTCTTGGCAGTACAGCGATTTCTTGCCAACGAGCCACTGAAGCAACTTCAGTTTGACGACAGCTTTGATGATGCTGCAATTATGACATTTCGAGTTGATGGCATCTTCCCAACCGCTCTTCCGGCAGTGCAGAATTTCTGGGCAAGCGAGAACGACCCGGCAGCACGTGATGCAACAGTGATGCAGTGCATCGTCTGCGGGCAACAGCGACCAGTGCTAGATCGGCTTCAGGGCAAAATAAAAGGTGTGCCAGGTGGGCAGACATCCGGCACGGCTCTTATCTCAGCAAACGCTAAGGCCTTCGAGTCGTATGGACTTGAGGCGTCGCTCATTGCACCAACCTGCGCCGACTGTGGTGAGCGGTTTACCAAGGCCTTGAATGACCTATTAGCAAACCAGGAGAGTCGCACACTCATCGGTGGTACTGCATTTGTCTTCTGGACACGTGAAGATGTCGGATTCAATCCACTTACGTTTCTCAACCAGGCCGATGCACAACAGGTACGTGAGTTGATCGAGAGTATTCGTCGCGGTCGGCGAATACCAGCGATTGACACGATGGCGTTCTATGCCACAGTGCTAACCGGCAGTGGTGGACGTACGGTTGTACGTGAGTGGATAGATACAACGGTTGGTGATGTCAAAGAACAACTAAGTGCATGGTTTCACCACCAACATATTGTTGATGATCGTGCAGGTACGCCGGAGCCGATTAGTCTCTATCGACTTGCAACTGCTACTGTACGAGAAGCCAAAGATCTTCCACCGACAACGCCCCGAGCAATGATTCATGCTGCCCTTACTGGTACACCGTTACCAATGGGCCTGCTCTATCAGGCGGTGCGCCGCAATCGGGCTGAACAACGGGTGACTCGTACGCGTGCTGCGCTGATCAAGCTTGTGCTGCTAAGCCGTCAACAGAATACCGAGGAGGACTACATGGTTGCACTCGATCTGCAAAATACCGATCCTGCCTACCGTTGTGGACGATTGCTGGCTGTTCTGGCAGAGATACAGCGGAACGCCATTGGAAAGGCTGCAATCGTTGATCGCTTCTATGGCACTGCTTCATCCGCACCAGCCTCCGTCTTTGGTCGCTTACTGCGCGGTGCACAGCCGCATCTCGCGAAGCTCGAACGAGATAGACCTGGTGTGGCTATCGCACTGCAACGCCGCCTTGAGGATGTTATGAGCGGATTAGCAGGCTTTCCTCACACGCTCACGCTTGAACAACAAGGGCTGTTCGCGCTTGGGTTCTATCATCAGCGTGCTGCTGATTTTGCCCAGATGGTTGCTGCAGCGGAACGCCGACGCGCCAAGGGAGAACCGACCACTGAAGATCTCAGTGGTGCCGTCTGAGCAGTGTTTTCTACTGTCATCAATAGTTATCTCAGTACAAAAGGAGACAAACCAATGACCAAGCAGATCATCATCGACATCAATCGTCGCCATGACTTCGTCCTGCTATTCGATGTCACCGATGGTAACCCCAATGGTGACCCTGATGCCGGCAATCTTCCGCGCGTCGATCCGGAGACAATGCAAGGGCTTGTTACTGATGTCGCAATAAAGCGCAAGGTGCGCGATTGGATCGATCTTGCACGTGGTGAGGAATCACGCTACAAGATCTATGTACAGAGTGGAGTTGCACTGAATGCTCAACATCGACGCGCCTACGATGACCTCGGCTTAAAATCATCTGGCTCAAAGCAGGTTAAGGAAGACATCGACAAGGCGCGTGAGTGGATGTGTGCAAACTTCTTCGATATTCGCATGTTTGGTGCCGTTATGACCACTGGTGTGAACTGCGGGCAGGTACGTGGTCCATTGCAATTCACCTTCGCCCGCTCCATCGATCCAATTATTCCACTTGATCTATCGATCACTCGAATAGCAGTCACACGCGAAGAGGATGCAAAGATCGTCGTTGCAGAGGATGGTGGTGAAACGACCGGCAAGCAGACCGAGATGGGACGTAAGGCGCTCGTGCCATATGGCATTTACCGCGCACATGGGTTTTTTAACCCACATTTTGCCCGCCAGACGAAGGTGAGTGAAGAAGATCTATCACTTTTCTGGCAGGCACTCGAGCAGATGTGGGATGTCGATCACTCGGCGTCACGTGGCATGATGTCATGCCGTGGCCTCTACGTTTTCTCGCATGAGTCGCATCTTGGCAATGCGCCGGCACATGCTCTCTTTGATCGTGTGACAGTTGAGCGACGCGCAGAGATTACTGCTCCGCGCCTCTTTCGCGACTACACAGTTACCATAAATGATGAGGCACTTCCTGAGGGTATCAGCTTAACACGCCTGGTTGGTGTCTGATGCCCATACGTGTGCTACCGTTGGCACCAGAGATGAGCACCGATCAAGTAGAGGTGCTCATCTCCGCAATCGAACACTACAGTTACTGCCCACGCCAGTGCGCATTGATCCATGTTGAGCAGACATATGAAGAGAATCTATACACAATGCGCGGCAGCATGGCACATCAGCGTGTTGATGGTGGGGATGGCCGACCGAATCGAAATATCGAAACGCTACGAGCCATCCCGCTCTGGTCAGACCAGTACGGTCTGCGAGGGAAGGCAGATATTGTTGAATGGCATGAAGGTGTGCCTTATCCGGTCGAGTACAAGGTGGGTCGGCGACACGGCGTGCATCCGGATCTACAACTCTGTGCGCAGGCAATATGCCTGGAAGAGATGCTTGCCATTCCTGTGCCATGTGGAGCCGTTTATTATGTGGCTACGAAAAAACGGCACGAGGTCATCTTTGATCAGGCACTTCGTGAGAAGACGCTCAGGATCATCAAGGCTATTCGTGCGATGATTGAAGATCATTCTCTCCCTGATGCTCCAAACGACGCTCGATGTCCGAACTGCTCGCTTATCAACGCCTGCCTGCCTGATCTTGTCTCGGGGGCAGCACGTATACGTCATCTGCAGCACATGCTTTTTTCAATTCAGAAGAGAGATGAGGAGAACTGATCGATGCGCGAACTACTCAATGTGCTCTATGTCCAGACACAGGGTTCGGTACTTCATCTCGATCATGATGCCGTCACTATCACGGTAGAGCGTGAGCTGAAACTACGGCTTCCACTGATGCGATTGAGTGGGATCGTTATGTTTGGGAGGGTGACGATTACACCATTTCTTATTCAGCGCTGCGCCGAGGATGGTCGCAATCTGGTGTGGCTTGACCGCAATGGGCGATTCAAGGCTCGTGTTGACGGCCCAACGCGTGGTAATGTGCTGCTCCGACGTGCGCAGCATCTCGCATTGTCGGATGCCCAGCGTGCGCAGCGCATTGCTCGCCAGATTGTTGCCGCCAAGCTGCAAAATAGCCGCCAGATTCTGCTTCGTGGTGCGCGAGAGACTTCTGATCAAGTAGCGCACCTTGCACTTACTCAAGCCGCTCAGCAGTTAGCTGAATCGATTGGAAATATCAAGGAATGCCGAGATCTTAATCTCCTGCGCGGAATTGAAGGTGATGCAGCGCGGGCGTATTTTGGTGTATTTGGTTACCATATGCGCTCAAATGGGACTGATTTCGTAATGGATGGACGCACCCGACGCCCACCGCGCGATCGTGTAAATGCGACGATCTCATTTCTCTATGCGCTGCTGCGCGCAGAGTGTACCGCCGGTCTTGAAAGTGTCGGTCTTGACCCACAGGTCGGTTTCCTCCATGCATTGCGACCTGGGCGACCATCGCTCGCCCTTGACCTCATGGAAGAACTGAGACCTATCGTTGCCGATAGGTTAGCGATGACGTTAATCAATCGCAAGCAGCTGCAGGCTGAGCATTTCACAGATCTTCCGGGTGGCGCTGTTCATCTGACTGATGATGGGCGCAAGATCGTACTGCAAGCATATCAGAAACGCAAGGAAGAAGAGGTGACTCATCGAGCGTTGCAACAGAAGATTCCAATCGGCCTCGTGCCACATATTCAGGCTCGCCTGCTCGCACGATACCTGCGTGGTGATATTGAAGAATATGTGCCATTCTTGTACCGATAGGAAACAACATGGAGATCTTGGTCACTTATGATGTTAACACTGAGACAGCGGAAGGGCGCCGGCGACTTCGTCGTGTGGCGAAGGTATGTGAACGCTTCGGTCAACGTGTTCAGTTCTCGGTATTTGAGTGTGTCATAGATGCTGCCAACCTCGCACTACTTATCAACCGACTCTCCAAAGAGATTGCACTAGATGAAGATAGTTTACGGATCTACCGACTACAGGAGCCGCGCGAGCGGCATGTTCAGACACTCGGGAGACCTCTGGTGTATGATCAGCGCGAGCCTTTAGTCTTTTAATCTGAAAGGAGTGCCCTATATTTAGTGAGTGGCCTGCGCGGATCGGTTGTGATGCAACAGGAGTCCTATGTTTCGCGCAAATCTGCGCCTCTTACAAGCCATTTTGGGGATTGGATCGTCTTTCACTACATAGACGAGTTCCATAAGAAGGATGCCATCACTATCAAAAGTACCAGATCTTGGCCTGAATTGGTACAGATCAGCTATATAGGGCCATTGCACCCGGCGTTCGCGTCGGGTGAGGGTTGAAACTCAAATCGCGCGACGGCAAGACGCGATCGTACATATTGCACCCGGCGTTCGCGTCGGGTGAGGGTTGAAACATTGATACGAGTAGTGGCGCACTCGGCACTACGAAGATTGCACCCGGCGTTCGCGTCGGGTGAGGGTTGAAACACCTTTGGCGATGCGTAATCCGGCAATGTCGCAATTGCACCCGGCGTTCGCGTCGGGTGAGGGTTGAAACTCTGAGTGTTGGGCTATTTTCGCACACGCAACGCCAGATTGCACCCGGCGTTCGCGTCGGGTGAGGGTTGAAACATGTACCTCTGGGCTCGCGGCCGCGACGTTGCCATTGCACCCGGCGTTCGCGTCGGGTGAGGGTTGAAACTCGGTCGGTCGGCAGCGCGACCGGCGCTTGTGTCCAATTGCACCCGGCGTTCGCGTCGGGTGAGGGTTGAAACATCGTTCGCCTGCAACGCTGTGGTTGCAAGCGCAATTGCACCCGGCGTTCGCGTCGGGTGAGGGTTGAAACCAATAGCCCTCGGCAAAACTGTCATTGCCATAGAATTGCACCCGGCGTTCGCGTCGGGTGAGGGTTGAAACAACCTGCGGTGCCGTGTGAGACAAGCGCACACTGCGATTGCACCCGGCGTTCGCGTCGGGTGAGGGTTGAAACACGTACTCACTACGCCGATGGAACCGGGCTGGTGTATTGCACCCGGCGTTCGCGTCGGGTGAGGGTTGAAACATGGCAAGATCTCGTAATCAATCTCAACGACGGCCTATTGCACCCGGCGTTCGCGTCGGGTGAGGGTTGAAACGCGTGATGTGGCGGGGGGGGGGGTCGACCCGGCCACGAAGCGCCCCCC
>CALLZL010000257.1 GCA_937859575.1 uncultured Chloroflexota bacterium | reverse complement strand
TTGCAGCGGTACAACCACATCAAGCGGATGGCGGCTCACCACCAGCCCACAGGCATGGGTGCCGACATTCTTCATGCGCCCTTCGACCTTCTGCGCCCAGTCGATCACCTTGCGCAGCTCGGGGTTGGTTTCGTAGATCTCGCGTAGCTCGCCAACCCGCTCAAGGGCACTGGCGATCGTCGTGCCGACCGGCAACGACGGGATCAATTTGGCGATTCGATCAATATCACTCAGCGGAACTTCCAGA
Source organism: uncultured Chloroflexota bacterium (assembly GCA_937859575.1). Taxonomy (GTDB): domain Bacteria; phylum Chloroflexota; class Chloroflexia; order Chloroflexales; family Roseiflexaceae; genus CALLZL01. The sequence continues at coordinate 15,898 of CALLZL010000257.1, read as the reverse complement.
ACCCGCCCGACATCCCGCAGGGCGGCTTTGGCCCCCAACGTACCATAGGTGATGATCTGCGCAGTGTTTTCGCGGCCATACTTGTTGGCGATATAATCGAGCACTTCGCCACGCCGGCTATCGGCGAAGTCGATATCGATATCCGGCATCTCAAGGCGTTCGGGGCTGAGGAACCGCTCGAAGAGCAGTTTGTTGGCCACCGGATCAACATCGGTGATTTCGAGCGTATAGAGCACCAGCGACGCACCGGCCGAACCACGCGGCAGACACGGAATACCGCGCGATCGCGCATACTTCACGTAATCCCATACGATCAGCATATAATCGGGGAAGCCGGTCTGGTTGATGACATCGAGTTCGTAATCGAGCCGACGCACATACTGCTCGGATGGGTTGCCGTTGAGCCGGCGCATCAGCCCTTCTTCACAGATGAAGCGCAGATAGGATGCCGCATCATGGCCTGCTGGAATGGTAAACTCCGGCAGTTCTACCCGGCCAAATTCGAGTTTCAGGTTGCACATCTCGGCAATGCGCCGCGTGTTTTCGAGCGCCGCCGCGCCATAGCGCTTGAAACGCTGCCACATCTCCTCACCCGAGGCGATATGGTAGGTTTCATCCATCACATACCCTTTGCTGCAAAAGTCGGCCAGGGTCATGTTCATGCCCATCGCCATTACCATCTTCTGCGCCTCAAGATCTTCGCGCCGCACAAAGTGGGTGTCGTTGGTCACAACTAAGGGAATACCGAGTTCGGTGCCGATCCGCACCAGTTCGTCGTTGATCCCTTCCAGTTCGGGGGTGTTGTCGTGTAACTGGAGTTCGAGATAGTAGCGCTCGGGGCCAAGTAGATCTCGATACCATGCCGCCGACTCGCGAGCCTTCGCCGCTTGCCCATCCTGCAAATGCTGGATGACTTCGCCGGCAATACACGATGATGTGGCAATCACTCCTTCGCTGTACTCGGCAAGCAGTTCGCGGTCGATACGCGGCCGGGCAAAAATCCCCCGCGCCATACCGTCGAGATGCGCCCGCGTCGTCAGCTTGACGAGATTACGGTAACCGATCTCGTTCTGTGCCAGCAACAGCAGATGGTAATAGTTCTTGGCACCCCGCGTCGTCGGATCATGCCGTGAGTTGGGCGCCATATACGCCTCAACCCCGATGATCGGCTTCACACCCGCCTTCTTCGCAGCGTTGTAAAACTCGATCGCGCCATACATGACCCCATGATCCGTCAGCGCGATACTGTCCATCCCCAGTTCGCCAGCCCGCCCGGCAATCGCCGCCGTCGCTGCGTATCCGTCAAGCAGGCTGTATTCCGAATGCACATGCAGATGGACAAAATCATTCATGGTTGGCTCCAGAACGCTTCATACTCAAGGAAACGATTTACACATTCGCCAAACACCCCCGGCGAAAATGCGTCTGAGTGCAGATGCATCAACCTGCCGCTGTTTTTGGTGTGTCAGAAAAAACGCATCAGGATGCGATAAATCGACATAACAGCGGAACGATACGGGATGCAACACAGGTGTGGAGACTATTATAGCACAACCATGCGTGCGGATGCGTGTAAACATGCCGCCGGGATGTCAGCCTTTTTCCAGCGGGCGATGGTACACCCCGGCAACAAACAGGATGCTCGGATCGTCGTATAGCGATGGCGGGGAACCGATTGCGATTCTTCCGCCAACCAGACGAACAGGAATCTCATTCCAAAATAAGCTATACTGCACAACGCAGATCGATCATAAAGGAGGAGCCTGTGGCATTGATCGAACTCGAACAGGTGACGAAAGTCTATCGCATGGGCGATGTTGAAGTTCATGCATTACGTGGCGTGTCGCTGGCGATCGAGGCAGGCGAGATGGTGGCAATCATCGGTCCTTCGGGCAGCGGCAAGAGCACACTGATGAATATGATCGGCTGCCTCGATCAGCCGAGCGGCGGCAGTTATCGCCTCGATGGCGCAGATGTCGGAAGCCTGAGCGACGATCAACTGGCCGAGATTCGCAACCGCAAGATCGGCTTCGTCTTCCAGCAGTATATGTTGTTGCAGCGTACCGATGCACTGCGGAATGTTGAACTTCCCCTGCTCTACAGTAATGGGCACGAGCGGGCAACACGGGCACGAGCAGCGCTCGAAGCGGTCGGCATGGGCGACCGGATGCATCACAAGCCCAATGAGCTCTCGGGCGGCCAGCAACAACGTGTCGCAATTGCCCGCGCCCTGGTCAATACACCACGCATCATCCTGGCCGACGAGCCGACCGGGGCGCTTGACACACGTACCGGGATCGAGATCATGGGCATCTTCCGCCGCCTCAACTACGAGCAGGGTATAACCGTCATCCTCGTCACACATGATCCCGATGTGGCGCATAATGCTCGCCGTATCATTGCCGTCCGCGATGGCCTGGTGGTTGAAGATCATCTCAATGAATCATTCGAGCCATACGAACCGGCTGTGGTTGCCGAGGCATAGCAAAAGAGTACACGATGGTACGGACGGTCACCGCCACGCGGTATGTTGCGCCACTCCGGGAAGGCGGTTCGCTCCCGGCGATCGTCGAGGCCGACGACGACGGCATGTATGTGGTGAAGTTTCGAGGTGCCGGCCAGGGGCCTAAGGTACTGGTTGCCGAGTTGATCTGCGGTGAACTTGGCCGGGCGTTGGGGTTGCCGATCCCCGAAATTGTGTTTGTCGAGCTTGATGCCGCTCTCGGACGCAATGAGCCTGATGGCGAGATCCAGCAACTCGTCACGGCGAGTGCCGGCCTGAACCTCGGCCTCGACTATCTGCCCGGCTCACTCGGCTTCGACCCGCTCGACACGCCACGAGTCGATCCCGCCCTGGCAGCAGCGATCGTCTGGTTCGATGCGCTGATCACCAATGTGGATCGGACTCCGCGCAATACCAACATGCTCTGGTGGCACCGCAACCTGTGGTTGATCGACCACGGTGCGGCGCTGTATGTCCACCATACATGGGATGATTACCGCGGCCGCGCTCTGAGCCGCTTCCCGGTGATCCGCGAGCATGTGCTGTTGGCGGGTACGGCCGATCTCGCCGCCGCCGATGCACGCCTCGCGCCGCAGATCGATGCCGAGTTGATCGATCATGTACTGGCGCTGGTGCCGGATGCCTGGCTACTCGGCAGCGCTGAGTTTCCGACTACCGCGGCCTTCCGCAGTGCCTATCGTGCGTTCCTGCTTGATCGTCTTGCGCCGCCGCGCGCCTTTGTTGAGGAAGCTATCAATGCCCGTGCGCAGCGCATATGAATATAGTGTGATCCGCCTGGTGCCGCGTGTCGAGCGCGGCGAGGCCATCAATGTTGCGGTGGTGCTCTTCTGCCGGGCACAGCGCTTCCTCGATGCGCGCATTCAATTTGTGCCCGAACGTGCGCTGACCCTCGATGCCTCGCTCGATGTGGCGGCGGTCGCCGAGCAACTCGAACGCATCCCTCTGATCTGCCGTGGTGGTGCCGCTGCCGGCCCGATTGGCGAACTACCGCCCCAAGAGCGTTTCCGCTGGCTGGCGGCGCCGCGTAGTACGATCATCCAGCCATCCGCCATCCATAGCGGCCTGTGCAATGATCCGGCAGCCGTGCTCGAACACCTCGCAGACCGGCTCTTATGAAGGAAGACCATGGCAAAAATAGTGCTTGATCTGCACGATATCTATAACCGCAGCCAGTCGATCGACGCCGAACTCAACCGGGTTGTCCAGCAGGCGATCGACAAACGGATTGCGCTGATCGAGATCATCCCCGGCAAAGGCAGCGGTCAGTTAAAGAAGCGTGTGCTGCGCTTCCTGAACCAGGGGCATATCCGCTCGCTCTACCACCGTATCGAGAAGGATGAGCGCAACTTCGGCCGGATCTTTGTCCACTTCCGCCACTAATGCCGATCAACCGGCATCGGCATAACACAATCGGCTTCAGGCAAAGGCTCTTGCGGCCTTTGCTACTTGCATCCGTACCTGCTGCAGTGCCGGCGGCAATCGCTGCGTATCGGCCAGCGCAAGTACACGCCTGGTCCAGAGTCGCCCCTCATCTGCATAGCCGCACCGCAACCAGAACTCCTCAAGTGCTGCGGTCAATCGCAGCATCTCTGCCGCCCGACGCTGTTCCCACACCCAGCGCATGGCCTGACGTACATCGCTATATTCTCGATCCAGCTGTTTCAGCCATCCCATCCGCTCAGAGTCACCAGCATACCTGGTAGCTTCTTCGGCCAGCGCCAGATAATAGAGCGCATGCCGCCAGTGCATAATTTCCAGTTGCCCATGGTGCTTCAGTTGCCGGCGTGCATAGGCGCGGATGACGCGCAGAAACGTATAGCACGGCTCCAGAGTCCTATCATTCGACGTACTGCCGCGCATCTCTTGGGTGTCGGCAAGACCAGTGGCATGCTGGATCAGGTTCTGATCCAGCAACGATGCTACCTGTTCGAGCAGCTGCACCGGCTCATGACTCTGTCGTCGATGTGTCGAGCCTGTAGCGTGTTGTTCAGAAACGGCATGATCAATACACACCCCTTCGATCATCGCAAGCGAAAAGCTTCCGACAAAAACACCTAATCGAATAAACAACTGCTGCGCATGCCGATCGAGTAGTTTATAGCTCCAATCAAGCCAATCGCGCAGGGCCCGGTGAGGGAACGGCATTTGGCAAGACCCCCGGATCAGCCAATCAAACTGCTGATCAAGGCGCGCCCGCAAGAGCTGCGGCGCAAAGCAGTGGCTACGAGCCGCTGCGAGCTCGATCGCCAATGGCAAGCCATCAAGCTCCACACAGATCTCGGCGACGGCACACGCATTGGTGTCATGTAGCACAAACCCGGGCCATACCGCCCGTGCCTGCCTGACAAACAACTCAACCGCCGGGCAGGTTGCCAATGCCTCGGTCGATAGCGTATCGTTCAGGTCGGGCAACTCCAATGGCGGCACCACATACCGCTGCTCACCAGCGATCTTCAGCGGTGCGCGGCTGGTCGCCAGTATCATCAGCTGTGGGGCGATCGCCAGGAGTTCGGCAATCTGAGCTGCAGCATCCAATACATGTTCGCAGTTATCGAGGATCAGCAGCACCTGACGATCGCGGAGATACGCATGCAACCGTCTTGGTTCCAGCTGTAATGCCTGTGCAATCATGTCCTGCACAAGGCTGGCATCATGCAGTGCTGCCAGCGGTACGAAGCATGCACCATGGGCAAATCGATCACACACCTGTGCGGCAAACTGCAAACTCAGATGGGTCTTGCCGACACCAGGCGGCCCGAGGAGTGTCAGCAGGCGAGCAGATGTCTGATCGAGAAGTTGCCGTATCTGCACAATACACCGGCTACGGCCGATAAGTGTGGTCAGTGGGGTTGGTAGCGGCATCGAGCAACTGGTATCCGGTATGGTATCGGTAGCATCCGGATAGGATACACGACGTGCGAGGCGCACAATTGCAGCATGCTCATGCGCAGGAAGCATGAGTTTCTCGGCAAACCGTTCTGCCAGCACCCGTGATGGGCGTAACCGATTCGCCTCAATCTTTCGCACTGTCTCTGCTGCACAACCTACGAGATCAGCACACGCTCGCTGCGTGAGATCAAGCGCCTTGCGCCGGGTTTTGAGCCAATGACCGAACGAGGCGTCTAGTTGCGGCATCACTCCTCCTTCCTGTGCCCCCGCACAAGTGACGTGAGGTGTCCGGAAGAGAAGCGAGGTTGTGAATGGCGCTGTTACGAGCAGTGCAAGGATAGAAGTGGGGGTGAGGATGACACCGTATGTAGTGAAACCGAGGGCATATACCGTTTTTGCTGCCGGTTTTGTACCGCTCATTATACCGTACGATGCCTTCCATTGTCACACAACCTCTGCTCTAATGGAGGCAGCGTCAATGTTCGTGAGGTTTCGCTCCCCCCAAGCCCTCACCGGAGGTGGCGTTGACGTAGCTCTATACCCTAATAATGAGGGCAGCTGGTGTGCGAGTACTTCGAGATCCGGGCCGGAATCATGACATGCGGTTTCGGTACCGGCAATAAGGTGTAGTATGCATCGTGTCCTTATTACCGGTGCAAACGGCCATATCGGCGCTAATCTGATACGTAGCCTGTTGCGCCGTGGCTACGAAATTGTGCCGTTGGTACGACACAGTTCGGATACCCGCAGCCTTGATCACTTGGGTTTAACCTATGCCTATGGTGATGTTATGGATCGTGCCTCGCTTGTTGCTGCCGCACAGGGTTGCGATGCCATCATCCACACTGCAGCAGTCTTTGCTCATTGGGCACTCGATCCAGCCACAATCATTCAACCGGCGCTTAGTGGAACACGCAACATCTTTTTTGCTGCCCAGCAGGCCGGTATACGCCGCATGATCTATACGAGTTCGATGGTTGCCATCGGCTTTACCTCTCGCCCAACCGAACAGCGAAGCGAGCATGATTGGAATGATGATCCACAGAATCCCTATACAGTTGCCAAGCGACAGAGCGAACAAGAGGCACTGCACCTCGCAGAAGAGCTGCAGGTGCCGACGATCCGGCTCTGCCCGGGTGCTATCCTTGGCCCTTATGATTATCGTGGAACACCCTCGATGAATCTACTTGCCGATACGATCATCAATAGTGGGCTCAGCTATGCCGGTGGGCTGAATATTGTCGATGTTCGTGATGTCGCCGAAACCCACGCATTGGCTCTTGATCACGGCGAACCAGGGCAACGCTATTGTGTTGGCGGCACCAATGTCACGATCAACGATATTGCCGCCCTCGTCGCCAAATATACTGGTATCAAGGCGCGGCCCTTGCCTGGTGGTCGCCGTACGGCGCTTGTTATTGCCAGGTTACTTGATGGAATCTCGGCAATAACCAGGAGACCACCAGCCTTCAGCTATACTGAAGTGTATGAAAACGTCGAACGCTACGGCTACATCGACAGCGCGTTGGGCCGCCAGGTGTTCGGTATCACACCACGCTCACTCGAAGAGACGGTTCGTGATTCGTTGCGCTGGCTTCTGCACATTGGTGCGCTCAAACCACAGCTTGCATCCACATACCGCGAACGGCTTCAACCCGATCCCGAATGGTTAGCCGGCCATCCGTAACCATCTACATTACATGGCGTCCATCCGCCGCGCAACCCGAAATGCCAGCGCCAGCACCGTCAGCACCGGGTTGAAGCCACCATTGGTGACATGCAGTGAGGCATCGGCAACGAACAGATTGTCGTGGCCATGCACACGCCCCCAATGGTCGGTGACCGAGGTGCGCGGATCTTCGCCCATACGGCACGTACCGGCCTGGTGTTGCCCGCCGCTCAGGCTAAGCCCCGGCGGCGTGCCCCACGTCCGTTCCGCCCCCGCCGCCGTCAACCACTCGCGGGCGCGCTGCCACATAAACTCGGCGGCGCGGACCGTCTCGGGATGCGTGGTGCCCGAAAGACGCGCCACCGGCATGCCGTAACGGTCACGAACCTGCGGATCCAGCGTTACCCGCGCCAACGGGCTCGGGATATCTTGCACCGGCCCCATCACATGCGTCACCCGCTGATAGTTCTCGCGCATGAAGGCTTTGGCCGCCGATCCCCAGCGTGGAATCTCGGGCGGCATGTACCCACGCCAGAAGATGATAGGCAGCACAATAAAATCATTCGCCAGCATTCCACCACCAATAATGCCGTCGTTGCCATGGTTGAAGGCCGTGGTGGCAATCGAGACCCCCGGCCCGATGCCGTCATACACCGATTCCGGCATCAGTGCCGCAACCCGTGGGTAGTAGTGCCCCTGCAGATGCCGGCCGACCTGATCATACGCATTCCCAAGCCCGTCGCGGTGAGCCGTCGAACGTGAGTTGAGCAGAAGGCGCGCTGTTTCGATCGCACCGGCCGCCACGACCACCTGCTCGGCCTGTATGTTGTGCTGCTGCCCGGCAGCGTCGTAGTAACGCACCCCATTCACGCGCCCAGTCGGTGTGACCGTTACCTGATCAACCTGGGCATGCGTCACTAGGGTGCAGTTGCCACTGGCGAGTGCCCGCACGAGCATGGTGTTCTGGCTGCCGTTCTTGGCGTCAACCGGGCAGGCAAACCCGACACAGTGCTGGCATTGGGTACATGCCGGCCGGCCCAGGTATGGGGTGGTATTGATCAGCAGCGGTACGGCAAATGCCGGCCAGCCGAGTTCGGCAGCGGCACGCTGGAGCGCCGGTGCCGCGCCGCATGGCGTCACCGGCGGCATGGGGTAGCCACGCTCACGTGGCCAGTGCTGTGCACTCGCGTCGCTGTCGCCGGCTACCCCAACCTCCCACTCGGCTCGCTCATAATCAGGCGCCAGTTCGTCGTAGCTGATCGGCCAGTCGGCCAGCGAGCTTCCCTCGGGTACGCCATACTCACTCGCCATGCGGAAATCTTGCGGCAGAAATCGCCATGCCTGCGCCCCATACACTCGCGTGCCGCCACCCACCGTCATCGCATTATTGTGATATCCACCCTCGTGTGGTCTTACGATCTGTTCGCGCCCGGTCGGATCAACAAATACTCGTGGGTGGCCGTCAGGCTCCGGCCCGGTATTATGGCCGTATAATGCGAGCCGGTGGTTGCGCAGATGGTCACGCGCTATCTCGTCGTAGCTCAGGTGCGCGCCACGTTCGAGCAGCAGCACGCGCCGGCCCGCCTCGGCCAGCACGCCTGCAACTACTCCGCCCCCAGCCCCGGCGCCAACAATAATCACATCATAGTGTGCCACGCGCTACCCCTTTACCTCAAACCCGATCATGCGCCACGCAACCTGATCTCGATTGCCGCCATTGCCGGGATCACTGTAGTACCCCTCAGCGGCATGCTGGCACGCGGCCCCAAAGAATGCCGCAGCATCGATCGGCCAGTCGATTGCGGTGTGCCCCTGTTCGATCTGCGCCAGAAGCCCGTTACGCGCCACTTCGTCAAGCGCGGCAAATGCCATCCCATGCCGAAACTGCGCCTCGGCATCAAGTGCATCAAGGCCGCGCCGGTACAATCCCAGCTGGTCGGCCAGATCCCCCTGCAACTGCCGCGCCAGATAATTTCCGGAACCCGCTTCCCATGCCCCGGCATAATCATCCGGCGGGATCAACGTATCGAACAACACACGCAGTATCAGTACCTGCCGCTCGCTCAACAACGCAGACAGATCAACCTCCATGCAGGCCTCCCTATTCACACAACCACACCATGCCACCAGCCGAACACTGCTCTGATCGATCAGATTCCCAGCAGCGATCGTGCAATCAACAGATAGATCGCCAACCCGGTCGCGTCGACCAGCGTGGTGATCAACGGTGCCGATACCAGGGCAGGGTCAACCCCAAAGCGCCGCGCCGCCAGCGGCACCAGTGCGCCAATAACATTTGCCCAACAACAGATCGCCACAACCGAGAGGCTGACCGTCAGCGCCAGCATGAACCAGTGCCCATCGATCAACACGCGCCCGAGTGCAATCATCCCCAGCAGTACCCCCAGTACAATACCACACGCTAGCTCGCGCCGAATCACCGGCCAGACATCCCGCATCCCAACTTCTCGTAGCGCCATGGCGCGAATCAATGTCGAAACCGTCTGTGCCCCGGTATTGCCCCCGGTGCCGATTAAGAGTGGAATAAAAAAGGTTAAGGCTACCACCTGCGATAACTGTGCCTCGAACAGACCAAGCACATTGGCGGTGAACGAGCCGCCGACAAACAAGAGCAACAGCCAGACAACCCGCCGCCGCACGACCGTAAAAATCGAGGTGGTGAAGTAGGTTTCGTCGGCCTGGCCTTGCTGCACACCGGCAAACTTGAGCGCATCCTCGGTGTGCTCTTCAACGAGGATGTCAATCACATCATCAACAGTAACAATCCCCAGTATGCGTCGCTGTGTATCAACCACCGGTACCGCCGCCAGGTCGTAGCGCGCCACAATCCGCGCCACCTCCTCTTGATCGATCTCAGGTTCCACCGTAATCAGTTGCGTCTCCATCAACTCGCCAACACGCTGCGCCGATGGGGCCACGATCAGTTCTCGTAACGAAATAACCCCCTCAAGCCGGCCACGCCGATCCACCACATACAGATAGTTTATCGTCTCGATCTCGTCACCAACATCACGCAACAGGTCGAGTGCCATCCCAACCGAACTGTCGGCCTGTAGCCGCATAAAACTCTCGACCATCAGGCGTCCGGCGCTCTGTGGCGGGTAGCTGAGCAGTGTGCGAACATCAGCCGCATCTTCCGGCTCCATCTCGGCGAGCAACTGATCACGGCGTTCCGGAACATCCTCGGTAAGAATCGCCACAGCATCGTCGGCCGAGAGTTGTTCAAGAATATCGGCCGCCTCGGCATCCGGCAAATTGAGAATGAGCTCACGAGTCGTATCGACACTCGTCTCGTCAAGTACTTCGGCTGCCTGTAACGGGTCAAGCTGGCGGAATACCCGCAGCTGGTCTTCAGCATCAAGCCGATCGATCAGATCGGCAATATCCGGCGGATACTGTCGTTCGAGCAACTCACGCAAAAGGTCAAGATCATCGGCGGCCAGCGCTGCCCGCACGGCAAGCTCAAACTGATCAAGATCAATCGTGGTCATAACATCCCGCTTTCAGAATATTGAGCCGGCACGAGATACGAACATATGGCACCCTTGTGCGGCATGGCTCCATAGAGCATAAAAGAAATGGCGTTATACGGCAGCGGCAAAAACCGTTACCATATAACGCCATAACCCCGATGAATGAAAAGATTACCCTGCATGCTGCGCAAGCCATGGAAGCATGCGATCCAGCAGCCCTTGTGGCTGCGTCTGTGGAAGGGAATCACATACCGCCGGAGGGCTTGCCAGCTTTGCTGAACGGATCTGCAACACCAGTTCCCGTGCCCGCACCTGCGGTACCAGCGTGTCGTTGATCCCGGCAATGACCAGTGTCGGCTGCTGCAGTGTGCCAAGCCAGGGTCGGCAATCAAATCCGGTCAGCAGCTGTGCCCCTGCATCAACGGCATGTGCCCCCGCCTCGCCCGAGCGGCCAAATAGCGAGCGCACCCGACCCAGCGCCGGCCGACGCGGCTGATCGGCCTGTGCCCCGATCAGGATCAGCCCACGTACCTGCTGTGGTACGGCATGTGCCAGTTGCATGGCAATTGCCGCACCTGCCGCATGCCCGACCACGATCGCCGGTACGCTTCCCAGCAAATCCAGCAGATCCTGCAAATCATCAGCCAGCCGATCAATACTGTCGGCCACCGGAAGACGCCGGCTGTTGCCATGGCCGCGCAGATCCGGCAACAATACCTGATACTTGGCAGCCAGGTCTGGTACTATCGGCTGAAACAAAGCACCGGTCGCGCCGAAACCGTGAATAAGCAGCACAGGTGTGCCGCGCCCGTAGGTGGCGCAGTAGAGCGCCGATGTTCGCCGTGCGACGGGAATCGCACGCAAGCTCATGACCGTCATGGTATCCTCCGACAGGCATCTGCAAGTAGGAGCGCACCATACAGCGGGGTGGTTTACAGAACAGGCGCGATAGGGGAATAAAAAAAACCCCGACACCTTACTGGTGTGGGGTGTCAAACGGCGGCTACGCCGCCGCCTAGCAGCGGACGCAGACCGATCGTTCGGCAATCTCACACCATAAGGAGACCCGACCTGCAGCAGCACCCGGTAAGTGCGCACATGAATGACCAGGGATAGCGTCCATATTCCTTCATAAGAAAGCCCCTCGGGTAAGCCCGCGGGGTCATGAGCGGCAATGCCCATCCCCTGTCCGAGCTTTGGCACTATACAGCGTAACCTCGCGGTAGTCGCATTAGAATGGCCCTTAGTTCGGGCCGCCCTGGTGACCCCTGAGCGTCTTTCGACGGGCCGGGGCAGCGACATGTGTCTGTATAGACGCCGCACCTAACGAGAGAGCACGTACTTCCAGCCGGCAATGCCGGCACGCAACAGTATACCCGTTTCATTGCGCCCCGTCAAGTTTTTTGTGGCTATGCCAGGGCTAATGCAAAGCCCCGCGAGCGGGGGTTGCGAGGGCCGCAGGCCTCCGAGAAATCGTATTTTTCCGCTGGTTGCGGCGGCAAAGCCGCCGCAACCAGCGGAAAAAACGGGGTGCAGGGCGGAGCCCCGCGACTTTGCATCAGCCCTGATACGCATTCAGACTATCTGGACACATCACTACCCCATGGTGTAAAGTAGAGACAGATATTTCATGGATTGTATGCCTCGGGCTATCAAAAAGGTATCTGCCTGTATGAGCGACACAGCCACAACGCCACCATTAAAGATTCTTGGAATCTTTGCACACCCCGACGATCCGGAGTTCAGTATGGGCGGGAGCGCCACCCTCTGGGCCGATCAGGGTGCCGAAGTCTACTATTGCATCATCACCAACGGCCGTGCCGGCAGCAATGATCCTGCACAAGATCTGAACGAACTGGTGCGAATTCGAGAGGCTGAACAACGTGCAGCCGCTGCCGTCTGTGGGGTCAAAGAGGTTTTCTTCCTTGGGTATGAGGATGGAACTCTTGAACCGACCATTGAACTGCGGCGTGAGCTCACCCGCCTGATTCGCCAGTTACAGCCAGATCGTGTGATCAGCGGCGATCCAAGGGCTTACTTCTACGATGGGTATGTGAACCATGCCGATCACCGGGCCGCTGCCGAAGCTGCCGTTACAGCCGTCTTTCCCAGCGCACCAACCCGACCGATCTTCCCCGAACTGCTCGCCGAAGGGTATGAGCCGCATCAGGTCAAGGAGTTGTATATTACCCACCCCGAACACGCCAATCTGTATGTCGATATTGCATCAACAATCGAGCGCAAGATCGAATCGCTTCGCTGCCATAAAAGCCAGGTTGATCCTGGTGACGGCAAATGGATCCGCGAATGGGCTATCGAGACCGGTAAATCCGGTGGGCTCGAATATGCCGAGGCGTTTCGGGTGATCAAGTTAGTGCAAGACACTCAGGGCGACAGCCAGTAAGCGGTTACGACGCCCCGGAATGGTGGGTTTGTCCCCCGCCGCCGGTTCGGCGCCCGTACCACGCCCGAGGTCACGAAAGGAGGGCAGATACAGGAGCGCCCCGTTCCCCCGCCACTGGGCTTTGGCGGCCATGCGCCTTCGGCTGCGAACACAAGGTGACACTGATGTCCCTGTTCTGCACCCGTCGCTTGTGGACCGTACGGCCTCATGGGTAGTTGCCCAGGCCTGGGACGGAGGCAACGCTCACGGAACATGCCTGCCCCTGCGGGGGTAAGCTCCCAGGACGACCCGCCGGTAACGCCTTCCGGCGGCTTGCCCTTGAACATATGCCCCGGATTCCGGATCGCTCTTGCTGATCCGCAGCCGAAGCATACTTCGAAAGGCTCACGACAGGAGGTGTGTGCGACATCACGGCCAGAAAGCAAGCAACTGAGCGCGCCCCGGCACACGAGTGTTCTTGTGTTGCCGGTGAGCAAGCGTACAGGCCCAGTTGAAGGTCAGTACTAAGCACGGTTTTTCTGTCAATCAACGCCTTTTAAGGAGGAGTTATGTTTCCGGTTGATCCGGCGCTGCAGCAGGCGTTAGCGGATAATGTCTGGCTGCACTATTTTCAGATGGGGCATATGAGCAGTACCGGCGCGCGGCCTACTATCCTCGAGCGTGGGGAAGGGTCGCGCGTATACGACCAGGATGGCACGGCATATATCGACGCTCTGGCCGGGCTGTTCTGTGTGAATGTCGGGTATGGTCGTCGCGAAATCGTTGATGCAATCGCAACGCAGTTGTACGAACTACCCTATGCCTCCCCCTTTTCGTACCCTAGCCTGCCACAGATCCGCCTGGCTGCGCGCCTGGCCGAGATCAGCCCAATGGGCCCGGCTACACGTACATTCTTCGTCACCGGCGGCTCCGAGGCCGTCGAAACTGCGCTCAAGATGGCAAAAGCTTACCAGCGCCATCGTGGCTTTGCCGAGCGCCACAAAACGATCTCGCGGCGTGTTGCCTACCATGGCACAACCATGGGCGCGCTTTCCGTCAATGGCCTGACCGGTATTCGCAACGGCTTTGGCCCACTGGTGCCCGGCGCTCGCCACGTGCCGCTACCGCACCGCTACCGCTGCAACCAGTGTGCTCACGAGGCAGCATGCCACAACAGTTGTGCCGACGAGATCGAACGTCTGATCGAATTCGAGGGCCCCGAAACGGTCGCAGCGATCATTCTTGAACCGGTGCAGAATAGTGGCGGTGCGATCGTGCCGCCGCCCGGCTACCTCGAACGCGTGCGCCAGATCTGTGATACCTACGGTATTGTGATGATCGCCGATGAAGTAATCTGCGGCTTTGGTCGGGTCGGCGATTGGTTCGGCTCAAGTGCGTTCGGCGTTGCACCCGACCTGATCACTTGTGCCAAAGGGATCACCTCGGGCTATGCACCACTTGGCGCCGTTATGGCATGCAAAGCAATTGCCGACGAGTTTCTCGGTTCTGAAGGCGACAAGTTTATGCATGGCATCACTTTCGGCGGCCATCCGGCAAGTTGCGCGGCGGCACTCGCCAATCTGGCGATTATCGAGCGCGAACAGCTTACCAGCCGCTCACGCGACATGGGGGCCTATATGATGCGCGAACTACAGGCCGCCGTCGGCGAACACCCAAATGTCGGCGATATACGCGGCATGGGGATGTTCATGGCACTTGAGTTGGTACATGATCGTGCCACCCGCCAATCGCTCGATGAACCGGATCTGATGGCCTGGTTGTCGGATCAGTTCAAAAAACGCGGCCTGATCTGCCGCGCCGACGATCGGCTCGACCCGGTCATCCAGATCGCGCCGCCGCTCTCGATCGCCCGCGAGGATGCCGACCAGATCATCGCGATTGTCGCTGATGTCATTCATGCCCTCGGGCGTCGCCTTGGCACTCAGCCGACAATGGCCGCCGTTCGGCGAATTACGAACATCCCACAACCGCGAATCTAAGCCCTACCATAGCCGGTACGACCCAACAGCCATAGCTCGATTGTCAGTATGCCTGATTCCTGAGAAGCCAGCGGAACCAGGCATACTGACGAGCACCCAGCCCGTGTGTATTGCTTGCATATACAGCATACCTATGCTATAATCGCCGGCAGTGGAATGTGTTCGGCAGGGTAGCGTCAGCAGATGCTCCCTGTTGTTTTGTGTCATGTAAGCGAGAATTTCAATGTCGCAGCAAATTATTGCCGAGATCGAAAGCCGTCAATTGAAGAGTAACATCCCCGAGTTCCGTGTCGGCGATACGGTACGCGTGGGTGTGCGTGTTGTCGAGGGAAGCCGCGAGCGCGTGCAGGAATTCGAGGGTGTCACTATTCGTAAGCGGGGTGGTGGTATTAATGCCAACTTCACAGTGCGCCGTATCGCCTCGCATGGTGTCGGCGTCGAGCGTACCTTCCTGCTGCATGCACCACGGCTTGATAGCATCACTGTTGTACGCCGCGGCAAGGTTCGCCGTGCACGGCTCTTCTATCTGCGTGGCCTGACGGGTAAAGCCGCACGCATCAAAGAACGCCGCTAAGTCGGCGATCGAATCCCTCCCTCCGGTGCGGTGCGGCCTGGCTGCACCGCATTTTCTTTGCTTGTTCGTCATGCATACCGGAATAACCATGGCGCAACCACACCACGACCAGCTCACCGGCAGCACGGGCATCCGGTCCCACCCTCGAACTTGGCTGCGGCCCCGGCCATCTGCAACAACAGCTGGCGGAAAGCGGCATGCCGGTGTATGGGATCGACGCGTCACCATTCATGATCCGGCGCTCCCGGCGGCGGGCAGATCGTAACGGCTATGCGTTTCAGCTGCTGCGTGCCGATGCTCGTCGGCTGCCATTTGCTAACCGGTGCTTCGATACGGTTATGGCAACCTTCCCCAGCGATTATATC
>CALLZL010000256.1 GCA_937859575.1 uncultured Chloroflexota bacterium | reverse complement strand
GGTGCAATGGCTGCTACCGGGCCGATCGGGAAGCGCCGAACTACCGCTTCGCGCTGTTCACCGCCGGCGGCGGCATCAAGCCGCAGGGCCTCATCGTGCGATCGGGTGGCTTCATCGGCGGCGGCACTGAAGGTGGCGATACTGCGCCCGACTTCGATACGTGCCTGCTTGATCGGCTTGGCGGCTTCCAGCGCAATGATGCGCGCAAGCTCTTCGGCACGGGCACTGATACCGGCAGCCACACGACGCAGGATTGCTGCCCGCTGATGTGCCGGCATCCGGCGTGTGGCAGGGAGCACATCCACGGCGGCCTGGATGGCCTGCTCAAGATCAGCAGCACCGGCGCGATGGACGAGCGCCACCGCCAGGGCATCGTGCGGGCAGAAGATTGGATACGGTGTGCCGGAACGCCATTCACCTGCCAGATACATCCGGCGTTCGGGCAGATCGGCGGCATGGGGCATTGCGCTGCTCCTGTAGTGTGGCTTTGCCGCGCCAGTATAGCATAGGAAGCAACCCAACAGCACAAGACAACAGGCATTCGTTTCATTCTTGCGATGGATGCATGGATCCGCTGGTGGGTGTATCATGAGACGATTGTTGTGAACAGTGAGTCGATCCCATGCAGTGCATAGATTCTACAACATACCGTGATTGCCCGCGTGTCGCGCTTGGTGTAGCCGTGATTCCCAGGAGTAGTGTGCCCACATTCAACATGACATAACGAAACTTCAACAAAGATGCCGATAACATGCGGCTGTGGGCCAGTGCAGGGCTCACGGCCGTTTTGCATGTCATGCCGATGCCTGCCTGGCTGCCGCAGGAAGGGGGCGACATGACTGAGATCTCAAGTCTTCAGAATATGCGTATCAAGCAGATCCGGGCTCTGCGTCAGCGTAAGGAGCGTGAAGCAAGCGGCAGGTTCTTTATCGAAGGGTTGCAGCTTGTCAGTGCCGCCGTGACTGCCGGTGTGATCGAGCAGCTCGTGGTTGCGCCGACAATTTTGCGCAGCGCACATGGTCGCCGGCTCATTGCGCAGGCGCACGGTATACCGATCCTGCATGTCACGAAGGAGATCCTGTGCGTGCTTGCCGGACGCGACAACATCCAGGGCCTTGGTGCCGTTGTGCGGCAGCAGTGGGCACCATTGCCACACCCGGGCAGCCGCTGCTGGATCGTTCTCGAAGGCATTCAATACCCTGGAAATCTCGGTACGATCCTACGCACTGCCGACGCCATCGATGCCGCT
Organism: uncultured Chloroflexota bacterium; assembly: GCA_937859575.1. Lineage (GTDB taxonomy): Bacteria > Chloroflexota > Chloroflexia > Chloroflexales > Roseiflexaceae > CALLZL01. The sequence goes on along the minus strand of CALLZL010000256.1, from coordinate 14,792 downwards.
GGTGTGATTCTGGTTGGCCCAAGCGCTGATCCGTATGATCCGGCGGCAGTGCGAGCCAGCACCGGCGCGATCTTCAGCCGATCGCTGGTGCGTTGTTCGCTCGCCGAACTCACGCGCTGGCAGAAGCATCATGGCCTGAGTCTGATTGGTGCGACACCCGATGGGGCGATCGATTTTCGCGCTGCCGCATACCATGCACCGCTTGCACTCGTGTTTGGTAGCGAAGGCGCGGGAATCACACCGGAGCTGCGTGCATCCTGCACGACGACGGTACACATCCCGATGGCAGGTCGCTGTGATTCGCTCAATCTGGCGATCGCGGCGAGCCTGGTGCTGTACGAAGTGTTTCGCCGGCAACCGGGCGACGCCAATGCGAAAGTGCAGTAGAATACCGCCATGCACGAATGGCCAACCAATCTTGCCGAGGCGACCGCCATCCAGCAGCGGCTGCGGGTGCTGGTCGAGACGAGTGATCGTTTCGACCAGCCCCGGATCGTTGCCGGGATCGATGCCGGCTACCAGGGCGATCAGGCACGTGCAGCAGTCGTACTGCTCTCGTTGCCGGATCTGACGCCTCTCGATTGGGCGGTTGCCCATGCACCTGCGCCACTGCCGTATATTCCCGGTTTTCTTTCATTTCGTGAAGGCCCGGCGGTATTGGCGGCACTCGAACGCCTGCCACACAAACCGGATCTCTTGATCTTCGATGGTCAGGGGATCGCGCACCCACGCCGCTTCGGTATCGCAAGCCATATCGGCGTGCTGTGCGATCTGCCATCGATCGGTTGCGCCAAGTCACTACTGGTTGGCAAGCATGCACCGTTGGATCTCGAGCGCGGCGCATGGCAGCCGCTCTACCACCAGGATGAACAGATCGGTGCCGCACTCCGCAGCCGCAGCAATGTACGGCCCGTCTATGTCTCGGTTGGCCTTGGTGTCGGCCTGGCAAGCGCGCTGGCACTGGTGCTGGCATGTACAACTCGCTATCGCCTGCCGGAACCCACCCGCCTTGCCCATCGGCTCGCCTCGCACGCAGTGCTTCCAACCACCACCAACCATCACCAGTGATGAAAAACATAAGGAGACAGCATGGTTGCTTCACTCGATGAACTGCTCGGCAGTGGTGCCGATGCGCTGCTGGATGTCCGGTCACGAGCTGCCGGACCGCCAGGATCGTTACCGCTCACGGCCGAGATGCTGCTCGAAGAGCCGAGTGGCCATCTCTTCGCCATGAGCCAGAATGTCGGCATGGGATGGGATCCTGATGAGTTGAACCGCACGCAGGTTTTGCTGCTGAGCACACAGGGTGGTATGCGAGCGCCTGACGGCACACCGATTGCCCTGGGGTATCATACCGGCCACTGGGAAGTAGGCCTGCTTATGGAAGCGGCTGCGGGAACATTACGCGCCAATGGCGCCATGCCATTTGCCGGTTATGTAACCGATCCATGCGATGGGCGCAGCCAGGGCACCGAAGGGATGCTCGACAGCCTGCCCTACCGCAATGATGCCGCGACGGTCTTTCGCCGCCTGATTCGTTCGCTGCCGACGCGCCATGGTGTGCTGGGGATCGCGACATGCGACAAAGGGTTGCCGGCGATGTTGATGGCGCTGGCCGGCACGCGTGATCTGCCGGTGGTGCTGGTACCGGGTGGGGTAACCCTGCCACCCGAAGAGGGCGAAGACGCCGGTACGGTGCAGACGATCGGGGCGCGTTTTGCCCATGGCGAAATCACGCTGGCCGAGGCGGCGGCACTTGGCTGCCGGGCATGCGCCTCGCCTGGCGGTGGCTGCCAGTTCTTCGGCACTGCCGCCACCGCCCAGGCAGTTGCTGAAGCGCTCGGGTTGGCGTTGCCGCATAGTGCGCTGGCCCCCTCGGGGCAGCCGATCTGGCTCGACATGGCACGGGCCTCGGCTCGCGCCATCCTGCGGCTCCGTGAACGCAAACTCACATCGCGCCGGATCCTCACGGAACAGTCGCTCCAGAATGCCATGGCAGTCCATGCCGCCATGGGTGGTTCGACCAACCTACTGCTGCATATTCCGGCTATTGCCCATGCTGCCGGCCTGCCGCGCCCGACGGTTGATGACTGGATTGCGATCAACCGCCGTGTACCACGTTTGGTGGATGTGTTGCCCAACGGGCCACGCAATCACGTCACGGTACAGCTCTTCCTGGCCGGCGGCGTACCCGAGGTGATGCTGCACCTGCGCCGGCTTGGCCTGCTGCACGAAGCAGTGCTTACCGCCACCGGCGAAACGCTCGGTACGGTACTCGACTGGTGGGAGCATTCGGAACGGCGTGCCCGGCTGCGTGATCTGCTCAGCAGCCGCGATGGGATCGACCCGGATGATGTGATCATGACACCCGAGGCGGCCCGTGCCCGTGGCCTGACCAGTACCGTTACCTTCCCACGTGGCAACCTGGCCCCTGAAGGTGCCGTGATCAAGAGCACATCGATCGACCCGCGCGTGGTTGATGCCGATGGTGTCTATCGCAAACGTGGCCCGGCCAGAGTGTTTACCCGCGAGCGTGCCGCGGTGCAGGCGATCAAGAGCCATGGTCCGGATGCGGTACGCCCTGGTGATTGGATCGTGCTGATCTGTGGCGGCCCGCTGGGTACCGGCATGGAAGAGATCTATCAGGTGACCTCGGCACTCAAGCATATCAGCTGGGGCAAAGAGGTCGCCGTGATTACCGACGCACGCTTTTCGGGGGTCAGCACCGGCGCATGCATTGGCCATGTTGGCCCCGAGGCGCTGGCCGGCGGCCCGATCGGCCGGGTCTATGACGGTGACATGATCGAGATCGTGATCGATCGAGTCAACCTCACCGGGAGTGTCAACCTGGTAGGTGCCGAAGGGCGCGAATTCGATGCCACCGAAGGGGCACGCCTGCTCGCCATGCGTGCTGCGCGTGATGATCTCGCACCACACCCAGCGCTGCCCGACGATACCCGCCTGTGGGCGGCCCTGGTGCATGCCAGTGGGGGTACCTGGGGCGGCTGTGTCTATGATGCCGATGCCATTCTGTCAGCCTTACATCCCGCCGTATTGCCATGAACAACTGAAAGGATTCCCATGAACATCATTTTCGACACCGACATCGGTACCGATGTTGACGATTGCCTGGCACTGGCGTTTGTGCTCGGTTCGCCGGAGTTTAACCTGCTCGGTGTGACGTGTGTCTATGGCGATGTGCTGTTGCGGGCGCGCATGGTGCGCAAGCTCTTACAGCTGCGCGGCCGGAGCGACATCCCGGTGTATGCGGGAACATCACGCACGCTGCTTGGGTTGCGTTCGATCTACTGGGAAGGGCACGAGGGCGAAGGGTTGTTGACCGAGGAGGATGCCGAACTGGCACCCGAAACCGAACATGCCGTCGATTATCTGATTCGTACCGTCATGGAGCGGCCGGGCGAGATCCACCTGCTGGCGATCGGGCCGCTGACCAATGTGGCTCTGGCATTGGTACGCGAGCCGCGCCTGGCAAGCGCACTGGCGGGGATCACGATCATGGGTGGCGTGGCACGCGGCATCGAGCGGCTCGACTTGCCGGTGGTTGAACATAATATTATCTGCGACCCGGAGGCAGCCCAGATTGTGCTGGGGTCGGGCGCGCCGATCACACTGGTGCCGCTTGATGTGACCACCTGTGTCAGCATTCGCACGGCCGACGCGGCACGCATTCGTGCCGGCGGCACCGCCTACCACGCCGCTGTCGCCGAGCAGGTCGAACGCTACCCGCGCTTCGCTCGTCAGGGTTCGACCTTCCTGCATGATCCACTGGCGGCGGCGATCATGCTGCGACCCGAACTCGTCACCTTCCAATCGCTGCATGTCGATGTCGAAACCAGTGGCCGCCTGACAACCGGCGCAACGATCATGCGTGCCCCGAGCGAGAAGCACCCGGCGACGGCGCGGGTCGCATTGGGGGTGGATATCGCTGCGGCTGAGGCATTTGTGATCGAACGCGCTGCAGCGACATAAGGCCTAACTTCCTGCCGATACCGATGCAGGCGGCAGCTGCCGCCTGCATCGCGGCGACGGATTACAACAACTGGCTGATCTCAAGCGGCGGATCAAGTTCGCTATTTGCCGCCTCAAGGACACTACCACTGCCGAGGACGACGATCCGCCCTTCATCGCGAACCTTGTCGAGCACCTCGGCAAAGGCGCGGAAGTCGCCGATATCGGTATCGAGCACCTCGGCACGGATGCGCTGCCGATCCTCATCGCTGGTGCCGTTCAGATGGCGCACCATCGCGGCAAACCCACGGGCATCCGGCAATTGATAGACATCCAGGTCACTAATCGTGCCGATAATCGCCCTGGTCAGTTCGCTATCACTCAAATCGAGCTCACGGAGGAAGTGGCTGGTCTGATCATAGACCTTCAGGGTCGCCAGCAGGTTTGGATCGCGGTATGAGACATAGCTGAAGATCCCCGAAAGATTGTCGAAGACACAGAATCCACCATAGGCACCACCCTGCACCCGGATCTTATCCCACAGCCACGAAGTACGCAGGTAGCGCGTCACCACGAGTGCCGAGCCGTGCAGTTCGTAGCCGAGCCGGTAGACATTTGCGCCTTTGCCGACATAGTTTACCTGTGCGGGAATGCTCAATCCCTCGTAGGCAGGTGCCGGCCGCGGCGACCAGTTGCCGGGTGTGACTGGCCCGGAAGGCAGCCGATCGAGAAAGCCGGCCAGTGCGGGTTGCAGCACCTGCCATGCTGCGGCATCGCTGGTGATATTACAGATCAGCGCATCGCGGTTGACAAGAATAGTGCGGATCTGTTCGAACACCGCCTGGACTGTCGGCCATTCGGTATCGATTGCTTCGATCAGCCGGCGCAGGAAACGCAGGTAGCTCACGCCGCTGATCTGTTCACTGGCCCAATCAGCTTCGCTAAACTGCGCCCGGAGCCGGCTATTGACAACCGTATGGCCGCCGGGGATCAGCCCGGCTTCACGGGCGGCCTTCTCTTCGAGGGCGATCTGGCGGATCCGATCGCGGTTGTCGAGCCGTGCAGTACGCAGCACATCGCGCATGATTGCCAGCATTTCGCCGGCCTGTTCGGGCATGGCTTTACCGCGCACAAAAAGCCATGCGGTCGCCACCCCTTTGCCGCGCACCGCCGAGGTGTGATTCTGGGTCCAGATCCCACCGGTGCTGCGGCCGATACGTTGTGTCAGCTGGATGCTGCTCTGCTGTTCGGTGCCGGTTTCGAGCAAGGCGCGGCCAAAGACCGTCACATACGGCAGGAATTCCTGCGGCAGGGTGCGCAGATTCATGCCGATATCGAGGTAGATTATGCCATTGGTAAAGAGTTCGTGGTACAGGGCGCGGGTTGTGCCAAGCTCCAGCAGTTCGGTGGGGGTTGTCTTGATCGTCCGCTCGATGTCGTCGAGGGCCAGGCCAGGTAATCGGGTCAGGAGCTCGGCCGGATCTTGCGCTTCCTGCAGCAGTCGTAGTCGTTCGGCATCAGCCGTGATCGCCTGTACATCGGCATCACTCATGGCGGCACGTGCCGCTGCCAATCGTGCCTGTTCGGCAGCACTTTCGCGGGCGCTCTGTTCGGTATCGGGTCGCAAGACGACCGTTGTACGGTGTGGATTGTCGAGCGACAGGCCGGCGAGCAAGGTTTCGAAGAAGCGCGGTTGGGCGGCGATCTGTGCTTTGAGCTCGGCCAGGAGTGCTTCGAAAGCCAGCGGTGCAATCGGATCGCCGTCGTACAGCCATGTATTGAGTGCTCGCAGCATCAACACCAGGCCGCGTGGGTAGCCGCCGGTATTATTTTCGCGCAAACGGAACTCGATGGTATTCAGCGACGCCTCGATTGTCTGTGGATCGATCCCATCGCGTACCAGTTGTTCGATTGTCTGCAGAATCAGCGTTTCGACCGCATCGATATCAGCTTCTGCAACCCCTTTGAGCCCAACGGTGAAATACCACTGTTGCAGCTCGCCAAACCCCGAACCGGTCAGATTCTCGCCCAACTGCGAGTCGATCAGGGCTTTGCGTAGCGGCGAGGCGGTTGTGCCAAGCAAGATATGTTCGAGGATCGTGAGTGCCAGGCCGCGCTGGGCATCGATCGGTTCGGCCAGCAACCAGTTGAGCGCCACCATGGCCTTCGCCGAGCCATTGGCGGCGGCCGGGTAGCTGCGATCAATACGCCGTAGGGCTGCAATAGCCGGTTGCAGATCGATCTGCGAATCGATCACACGCCGCGAAAAATCGCGCAGCACGGCGTCGATCAGGCGCAACCGTTCAACCGGCGGGTCGTCGCCGGCGAAGAAGATGCGCGCATTTGAGGGATGATAATAGGTCTGGTGGAATGCATGAAACTGCTCGTAGGTCAGATCCGGAATATTGGCCGGATTGCCGCCCGAGTCGACGCCATAGATCGTATCGGGCAAGAGCGACTGCTGTACGGCGCGATAGAGCAGGGTATCGGGCGATGAGTACGCGCCTTTCATCTCGTTATAGACCACCCCTTTGTACACCAGGCGGGCGCCGTTGTCGGCCGGTTCGTAATGCCATCCCTCCTGTTTCAGCACATCGGGCGAGATCAACGGGTGCAGCACAGCATCGAGGTAGACATCGACCAGATTATAGAAATCCTGCAGATTCTGGCTAGCCACCGGGTAGCACGTCATATCAGGGTAGGTCATGGCGTTGAGGAATGTCTGCAGTGAACCTTTGAGCAGTTCGACGAACGGCTTCTTAAGCGGGTATTTTCGTGATCCACACAGCACCGCATGTTCAAGAATATGCGCCACCCCGGTCGAGTCGGGTGGTGGGGTACGGAAGGTGATGCCAAACACCTTGTTTTCGTCATCATTCTCGAGCGAGAGCAGCTCGGCGCCGGTGGCGTGATGGCGGTACAGGCGGGCCATTGTGTTGAGTTCGGCAATCTGCGCTTCGCGTAGTAGCTCAAATCCATGGATAAGGTGCATATGATCCTCGCGGCCTTGGTGGATCCATACGGGAGACACACGCTATTGTACCAGATCCCGCCGGAGCGATCCCTCGCCGCTGTACAGCGAAGGATCGTTCTGGGGGGAAGGAACCAGTCCGGCGTCGCTGCGCTCGGCATGACATGCAACCCATCGCGAGAACTCCTCGAGCCAAGTGCAAAACGATTGATCATTGGGGCCGGGCACCTTGCGCACATGCGGGCGGGACGCCCGCGCTCCCAGGATGCGGATGGCTCAAGATTGCTGCATCTAGCTATAAGGCATACACCTGGTGACTGAACAAGAGCGTTGACCAAACCATCGATCTGGCCTATACTCGGCATATCAGCCGGATACAAGAACAGGAAGACGGTGATGGCGAGCGGGATCGAGCCAGTCGTATTGTGTGACGCATTGGCGCATATCGATCACGCCTGGTTGCGTGGCCGACGCTGGTTTAGCAGCAAAGGGCGCACTATCGCATCGATCACTGTTGCTGATTGGGGCTCGCTGCCGCTCGATGAGCCGGCGATACTGGCGCTGCTGCGGGTTGGCTATACTCGTGGGCGCGATGAGATCCTGCTGCTGCCGGTGGCGGCGCTGGCCGCCGAGTCGTGCGATCCGGCGCATGCGGCGCTGCTGCAGATCAGCCATGCGGGCATACAATGGGTACTGATTGATGCCTTTCTACTGCCGGATTTTCAGCGCCTGCTGATCGACCGGCTGATCGAAGGTGTGCCACTTGCCCTGACCGGTGGGCGAATAGATTTCGCCCCGGCCGCCCGGTTACAGGCTCTGACGCTGCCGCGCCGCGAGATTCGGCTCGTGACTGCCGAACAAAGCAACACCTCGATCATCTACGACAGGCAAGCGATTCTGAAGTGTTTTCGTCGCGTGGTTGCAGGAATCAATCCCGATGTAGAAGTCGCCCATTTCCTCACTAGCCATACGTCGTTTACCAGCACGCCGGCATTGCTTGGCAGTATGGCCTATACCGATGCGGCCGGTGTGGTGCATTCGCTCGGCATGCTGCAAGAGTTTGTCGCCAATCAGGGCGACATGTGGCAGCATGTGCAAGCTCACCTGACCCAGTTGCTGGCCACTGCCACCACGGCACCGGATGCGACGCTGCTCCGGCGGCATGCTGCGGTAGCACTGGCCGAACTGACGACTCTTGGCGAGCGGACGGGGGCACTTCATCAGGCGCTTGCAAGTGATGTTGCGGATCCGGCCTTTGCGCCGCAGCCGTTAACTGCCTCGCAGGCGGCCACCTGGGAGGCGACGATCCGCGACGAATGCCGGGTGACCCTCGCCGATCTGGCGCAGCGCAGTAGCAGCTTGCCTTCGGCAGTCGCCAATGATGTCGCGGTACTGCTGGCTGATCCGGTGCGCGTTGAAGCCGGCCTTGCCGGCCTGACGGCGCTCGGCCAGGCGGGTGTGACGATGACCCGCTTTCATGGCGATTACCATCTGGGCCAGGTGCTGGTGAGTGAGCGTGGCCTGCTGATCCTCGACTTCGAAGGTGAGCCGCTGCGCACCCTGGCCGAACGACGGGCCCATGGCTCGCCACTCAAGGATGTGGCCGGCATGCTGCGTTCGCTGAGCTATGCCGCCACCGCTGCCGCCTTTGCGTCGGGCGCAGCTATGGCACATGCATGGGCGGCGATCTGGGAAGCAGCAGCGCGTGAGGCGTTTCTGGCAGGCTATTGTGCTGCCACCGCCGGGGCTTCGTTTATGCCGCCGCCGCCGGTGTTTCGCGCGGCGGTTGCCGCATTTGAGATCGAAAAAGCGATCTACGAATTGAACTACGAGCTGAACAACCGGCCCGACTGGCTGGCGATCCCGTTACGTGGGATCCTGCAGAGCCTGGCGGAGTAGGCGCGCTAACGCCGCGCCTGGCGAAGATCCATCGCACTACGGATGAGAAGGAGGAGTCAATGGCAATACGCAAAGCAGCACTCTTCACCAACGAATACCCGCCGAATGTGTATGGCGGTGCCGGAGTGCATGTCGAATTTCTCAGCCGTGAACTGGCGCGCTTAATGGATATTGAGGTGCGTTGTTTCGGTGATCAGGATGTAACTGACGGCCGCCTGCGGGTGCGTGGCTATGGTGCATGGGCCGCCGCGAAGCAGGGCACGGATCCACGCTTCGGCGGGGCACTCGATTCATTCTACCGTAGCCTGGCGATGGCCAAAGACACCCTCGATGCCGACGTAGTACATTGCCACACCTGGTATACCGACATGGCGGCGTTTCTGGCCAAGAAACTGTGGGATGTGCCGATGGTGCTGACGGTGCACTCGCTTGAACCGCTGCGCCCATGGAAGGTCGAACAGCTCGGCAATGCCTACCACCTGAGCAGCTGGATGGAGCGCACCGGTATTGAGGGTGCCGATGCGGTGATCGCGGTGTCGCAGGAGACACGTAACGATATTCTGCGTCTGTTTGATGTGGCGCCCGAGAAGGTGCATGTCATCCATAATGGCATCGATCTGCAGCAGTATCAGCATAGCAGCGCCACCGATGCACTGGTGCGGCGGGGGGTTGATCCGAACCGGCCGTTTGTACTCTTCGTCGGCCGGATCACACGCCAGAAGGGGATCATCCACCTGGTGAACGCCATCCCCGAGCTCGATCCGGCGCTACAGGTTGTCTTGTGTGCCGGTGCGCCCGACACCCTCGAGATCGGGGCCGAGATGGAGGCACGCGTCGAGGCGGTAAGCCGCGATCGCGATGGGGTGATCTGGATCCGCGAGATGGTACCGCGTAATGAGGTGATCCAGTTCTATTCGGCAGCGACGGTCTTCTGCTGCCCTTCGGTCTATGAACCATTTGGTATTATTAATCTGGAAGCTATGGCATGCGAAACGGCCGTAGTGGCCTCGGCGGTTGGCGGGATCCCCGAGGTGGTTGTGCCGGAAGAGACCGGGTTGCTGGTGGATCTGGCGCTCAAGGAAGGAACCTTTGATCCGATCGATCCGGCGCAATTCTCGCACGACCTGGCACAGGCCATCAACCGCGTGGCGGGGGACGCCGCACTGCGCCCCACCTTCCAGCGCAATAGTCGCCGGCGTGTCGAAGATCATTTCAACTGGTCGGCAATTGCCGAGCGTACACGCGATCTGTATCAGTCGCTGGTGAGGAGGGAGCCTTGAGCGAAGCGAGCGGGCGAAGCCGTGTTGTTATCGAAGCTGTGACGCCGCAGATCGATGGTGGCACATTCGCGGTAAAACGAGTGATCGGCGATACAGTCGTGGTCGAGGCGGACGCGTTTACCGACGGCCACGATGCGATTTCGGTCGTGGTGCAGTATCGTGTGGCGGGCGCAAGCAACTGGCGCGAGATGCCGATGGCACTGGTGAATAACGACCGCTGGCGCGGCTCGTTTGTTGTCGAGCAGGGTGGGCGCTACGAATATACGATCGTCGGCTGGGGCGATCATTTCAAGACATGGGCACGCGATCTGGCAAAACGACGGGATGCTGATCAGGTTGCCCCGGTGGATCTGCTGATCGGTGCCGAGTTGGTAGCGGCGGCGGCACAAACCGGCGGCAGTGCGGCAGTTCGCTTGCGCGAATATGCCGGTGAGCTACGCGCCGGTGCGCCGGGTGCTACCGAGCGTGCGCTTTCGGCAGAACTGGCCGAACTGATGTACCAGCACAGCGAACGGCTGTATGCAACGACATTTGAACGCGTGTTGCCGATCGAGGTCAATATTCCGTTGGCACGGTTCGGTGCCTGGTACGAACTCTTCCCACGTTCGTGTGCGACGGAGCCGGGGAAGCACGGCACCCTGCGCGATGTGGAAGCACGGCTGCCGTATGTTGCCTCGATGAACTTCGATATCCTCTATTTGCCGCCCATCCACCCGATCGGGCGTAGTTTCCGCAAAGGGCGCAACAACAGTGTCACAGCCGAACCGGGCGATGTCGGCAGCCCATGGGCGATCGGGGCCGCCGAGGGCGGCCATATGAGTATTCATCCCGATCTCGGCACGCTCGATGACTTTCGTCGCCTGGTGAAGGCCGCGGCGTCGTACAAGATCGATATTGCGCTCGATATTGCCTTCCAGTGTGCCCCCGATCACCCGTATGTGCAGCAACACCCCGAGTGGTTTCGTGTGCGCCCCGACGGCACGATCCAGTATGCCGAAAACCCGCCGAAGAAGTATCAGGATATCTATCCATTCGATTTCGAAAGTGCCGATTGGCAGGCAATGTGGCATGAGTTGCGCGAGATCCTGCGCTTCTGGTGCCGCGAAGGAGTGCGGGTATTCCGGGTCGACAACCCGCACACCAAGTCGTTTGGCTTCTGGCAGTGGGTGATTGCCGAAATCAAGCGCGATTACCCCGAAACGATCTTCCTTTCCGAGGCGTTTACCCGGCCCAAGGTGATGTATCGGCTTGCCAAACTCGGCTTTACCCAGTCGTACAACTACTTTCCGTGGCGCAATACCCGTGCCGAGATCACCGAGTATCTTACCGAGCTGACAACCACCGAAGTGCGCGACTATTTCGGCGCCAATCTCTGGCCCAATACGCCCGATATTCTGCCCGAATATTTGCAGTTCGGCGGCCGGCCGGCCTTTATTGCGCGGCTGGTGCTGGCGGCAACCCTCGGGCCGGCTTATGGTATCTATGGCCCGGCTTTTGAGCTATGCGACAATGAGCCGATGGCACCGGGGCGCGAGGAGTATCTCAACTCCGAGAAGTATGAGATCAGAGCGTGGGATATCGACCGGCCCGATAGCCTGCGGCCGCTGATTGCCCGCGTCAATGCCGCGCGCCGCCAGCACCCGGCGCTCCAGAGCAATGCCAATCTGCGCTTTCACCCGGTTGATAACGACCAGCTGATCGCCTATACCAAATCAACCGACGATGGTAGCGATCAGGTGCTGGTGGTGGTCAATCTTGATCCGAACTATCCGCAGAGCGGCTTTCTTGAGCTGCCGCTCTACGAGTTAGGAATCGATCCACAGCAGCCCTACCAGGTGCATGATCTCCTTAGCGATGCACGCTATATCTGGAACGGGCCGCGCAACTATGTGGCGCTTGATCCGCAGCGAACCCAGGCACACCTGTTCGTGATCCGGCGGCGGGTTCGCACCGAACACGATTTCGATTACTATCTGTAGTGCCGGCACACGAGCAAGGGCGACGCGAACTGCCGCGTCGCCCTTGCTCGTGCGTCTCTTAGCGGGCCAGGGCGGGGCGGGGCGGGGCGGTGTGCCGCTGATCGCTGCCGACGAGGCGCAGCCGGCGTAGCCGCAGCGAGTTACTGACGACGAATACCGAGCTGAAGGCCATGGCAGCTGCGGCATATACCGGGCTCAGCTGCCAGCCGAGGAATGGATAGAAGAGCCCGGCAGCCAGTGGGATACCGATCACATTGTAGATAAAGGCCCAGAACAGGTTCCAGCGGATGGTTCGCATGGTACGGCTGCTCAGCTGGATCGCCTGCGGTACGCTCCGCAGATCGCCGCGTAACAATGTCACATCGGCGGTCTCCATGGCCACATCGGTACCGGTGCCCATCGCGATGCCGACATCAGCCTGCGCCAGTGCCGGTGCGTCATTGATACCGTCGCCGACCATGGCGACACGCTCGCCGGCAGCCTGGATGCGCTGCACTTCGGCGGCCTTCATCTCGGGCAATACCTCGGCAACGATCTGATCGGGCCGCAGGCCGACCTGCCGGCCGATCGCTTCAGCAGTGCGCTGGTTGTCGCCGGTGAGCATTGTGACTTTGATTCCCTGGTGTACCAGTTTCGCAAGCGCCTCGGCCGAAGTTGGCTTCAGCGGGTCGGCAATGCCGATCACCCCCAGCAGCCGGCCATCGGCAGCAACGGCTACGGCGGTCTTGGCCTCGGATTGAAGCCGGGTGATATCGGCCTCAAGATCCCCAAGCGCACCTCCCTGTCGGGGCATGGGGCGCGGGGAGCCGATCAGCATCTGTTTGCCGGCCACGCGTGCCTGCACGCCATGGCCGGCGATCGCCTGAAACTCCTGCGGCTGCTCAAGATCCAGGCCCCGATCGCGTGCGGCGCGCACGATCGCTTCGCCAAGCGGATGCTCCGAACCACGCTCGACACTCGCAGCAAGCAACAACAGCTCGGCCTCATCCGCACGACTCAGCACATCGGTCACTGCCGGTTGGCCCTCGGTGATGGTCCCGGTCTTGTCGAAGACGATCGCACTCAATTTGCCGGCCCGTTCGAGCGCCTCGGCGTTCTTGATCAGAATGCCATGCTGTGCACCAGTGCCGGTACCGACCATAATCGCCGTCGGGGTGGCAAGGCCGAGCGCACATGGGCAGGCGATCACCAGCACTGCCACCGCATAGATCATGGCCTGGGTGGCATCGCCACTATACACCAGCCAGACCAGAAAGGTGACCAGAGCGATCACAATCACGATCGGTACAAATACTGCCGAGACGCGATCAACAAGCCGTTGTACCGGTGCTTTCGAACCCTGTGCCGCCTGCACCATGCGGACGATCTGGGCCAGCGCGGTATCTTTGCCGACCCGGGTGGCACGAAACTGGAAGCTGCCGGTACGGTTGAGCGTCGCACCGATCACTCGATCACCGGTCTGCTTCTGCACCGGCATGCTTTCGCCGGTCAGCATACTCTCATCGACGGTCGAACTCCCCTGGGTGAGCACACCATCGACCGGGATCTTCTCGCCGGGGCGCACAACCACACTATCGCCGACCCGGACCTGCGCCAATGGGAAATCAGCTTCGACGCCATTACGCAGGATGCGCGCCGTTTTCGGCTGCAAACCCATCAGTGCTCGGATCGCCGCACTCGTCTGGCTCTTGGCACGCGCCTCCATGAACTTGCCCACCAGCACCAGCGCAATGATCACGGCGGCGGTTTCGAAATAGACATGGCCGTTCATGCCGCTCAGCAGCAGCCAGAGGCTGTAGAAGTAGGCCGCCGACGTGCCGAGCGCAATCAGTGTGTCCATGTTGGCGGTACGTGCCTTCAGCGCCTTCCATGCGTGGATGTAGAAATCACGCCCGGCGTAAAACTGTACCGGCGTGGCAAGTGCCAGAAAGATCCAGTTCAGCAGATCGTCGCGGGCGGCGGTGTGGCGCATCATCTCGGCCATCGACGCACCGGGCATCTGTGCCATCATGTCGCGCGCGGCTCCGATCAGCCAGGGCGCAATCAGGCCGAAATCGCGCGCCATGGCCAGCACAAAGATCGGCAAGCCGAGCACCACCGCAACCAGCAACTTGCGGCGTTTGTCGGCCAGTTCGGCACGGCGTGCGAGAGTCTCGGCATCCTCACCGGCCGGCTCCTCTGCTGTGGTCGGGGTGATCACCCCATAGCCGGCCGCTTCAACAGCCGCCGTCAGCGAACCGACATCGGCGGCACCGGCGGCAACCGTGATCGTGGCCCGCTCGGTGGCGAGGTTGACATCCGCCGCGACAACTCCGGTCGCCTTGCGCAATGCCTTCTCGACCCGGCTCGAGCACGAGGCGCAGGTCATTCCAGTGATCGGCAGTTCGATCTGTTCCGTAATCACGCCATAGCCGCTCTGCTCGACGGCCGCGACCAGTTGTTGCGGCTGGATCTGCTGCGGATCATAGGCAATCGTGGCCTGCTCGGTCGCCAGGTTGACATGGGCGTTTGCGACACCCGCAACCTTCTGCAAACCACGCTCAACGCGGCTCGAACAGGAAGCACAGGTCATTCCGGTGACGGGCAGGGTTATGTGTTGCTGAGCCATAATGTTCTCTCGCTCTCGGTAGAATAGGTGTATGATCCTAAGTATAGCCGGGCGTACCATTCCGGCATACCCGCCAGATCGCCTAT
>CALLZL010000255.1 GCA_937859575.1 uncultured Chloroflexota bacterium | reverse complement strand
CCGGTCCCCGTGCTCGCGAACAGCAGCCACTCGCGCGCGGCGGGGCGCGGCGCGGGGGCCGGGGGTCGCCCCCCTGGATGTGCCTTTTTTGCGGATATCCAGGCATTACTGCGGAAGCAAAACCAAAAGGGGGGGGGCGGCCACCCCCCCCCCGCCGGTACCCCCAGAGCCAAGAGCAGTATCATTGAACCATCCAGCTGCCGAGAGCGCGCGTTGCCTGCGCGCAAGCGGGCAAGACGCCCGCGCTCGTAGCGATAGGCTGCGACGAACGTACTACCAGCCGCCCTGAGCGGCAACAAACTCCTCAACTTCGGCGAGGGTCGGCATGAAATTCGCGCAGCCATGGCGCGTTACTACGATCGCTCCGGTGGCGCAGCCCATACGTGCAGCGCGTTCGAGCGGCCATCCCTGCAGCATGCCGTAGATTAATCCGCTGGCAAACGCATCACCTGCCCCGAGTACATTCAGCACCTCGATGGTAAATGGAGGCACATCGACCGGTGGACTCGCCGGGCGAATGATCGTGGCGCCGCGCTCACCACGTTTCAATACCAGCGCCTCGATGCCGCATGCCAGCAAGCGCCCGATCGCCGTGCCGAGATCATCGCTGCTGCCGGCAGCTCGAACCTCCTCTTCGGTGCCGACGGCCAGGGTCGCCAGGCGTAAGAGTGAGCGTACCGTCACACCAAAGGCACGTGGATCATCCCACTGGTCGCCCCGATAATCCAGATCAACCAGCACCGTTGCACCGGCAGTGCGTGCCGCCTCGGCGGCGACGAATGTTGCCGATCTGCTTGGATCGCGGCTTACACCGGTACCGCTGAGGAAGACGATGCGGCTGGTGGTGATCGGCGCCGCCACCACATCATCGATCGTCAGCGCGATATCGGCACAATTCTCGCGGTAGAATGTCAGCGGGAAGCGATCCGGCGGCTGGATCGTCAGGATAACCGCACTGGTGCGTTTGCCAACCTTGCGTGGAATATACCGCGTCTCGACCTGTTCGTCGTTGAGGAAGGCAAGAATAAACTCGCCGACCTGGTCGTCGCCGATGGCCGTCAGCAGGGCCGAATTGACACCCAGCCGCCGTGTGCCAACGCTGACATTCGTTGGGCAGCCGCCGACATAGGCATCAAAGCTGCGTACATCGGTCATTGCTGCACCGATCTCGTGGGCATACAAGTCGATCGAACTCCGCCCGATACTCAGCAGATCATAGTTCTGGTGTGTCATATGCTTCTCGTTATTTTGGTGCGAGATATGCCGAACCGACCGCCAGGTAGCCGTAGCCGGCCTGTACGAGTTCATCATAATCCGGAATCATGCGTCGTCCGTCGATCACCAGATACGGTGGTTTGACCGTCTGTTCGATCGTGCGCGACAGGCCGCGGAATTCTTCCCAGTCGGTCGAGATAAAGAGCATATCGCTTCCTTCGAGTGCCTGATGCGGCGAATGATGGTAGGTAATCTTCTCGAAGAGATGGTTTTCGTCGGGATGAAAGAAGCGCTGGGCTTCTTCGATTGCCATTGGATCATAGGCACGGATCTCGCGCACCCCGCGCCCAAGCAGTGCTTCGACCACCTTGAGCGCCGATGAATCGCGCATGTCGTTGGTGCGCTGCTTGAACGAAAGCCCCAGTAGTGCCACACACTTCTGGTTGAAGCTGACACCCGCCTCGCGTATTGCCCGATCGATCAGATACGTCTTCTGGTATTCGTTGATCGTATAGACCGACTGCAACAGATCGGTCGATTGACCGCTGCTCTTGAGCTGATAGATCAGCGATTGCACATCCTTGCCGAAGCAGGAACCGCCGGCACCATTCGAGACATACGAGCCCCAAGTGCTGATACGGCCATCCGCAGTGACACCGCGCTTGAGATCTTCCATACGGATATTGCCGAATGTTTCGGCCATCCGCGCACCAACCCCATTCCAGAACGATATATAGGTCAGCAGCAGCGTATTGGCCATATATTTGATCCCCTCGGCCGTTTCGGGAGTGGTTTCGATATACCGAATACGCACATGATTGATGAACTGTGAGTAGATGCGACGAATGATACGGAAATCCTCTTCGCTGTCGGCACCGACGACAACCCGATCCGGTCGGCGTGATTTCTCGACGGCATCACCTTCGGGGAGGAATTCGGGGTTGGATGCTACACCCGCATTCGGTACATGGTGCTGCTGCAGCACCTCTTCGAGCCGCCGTGCCGTACCGATCGGCACGGTACTCTTGTTGATAAGCACGACGCGCCGCTGATCATGCCGCCTCGCCAGGAGTTGGGCAATATGGTTGACCGCATTGAAATAGTAGCTCAGATCCGATGAACCATCAGGATTGGGCGGTGTCGGCAGACAGAGAAAAAAGGCATCGGTGCCTTCAATAATCGGTGCAATATCATCAACAAAAAACAGATAACGATTAAGATTCTCGGCAATCACATTTGCCAGCCCGGGTTCATTGACATAGCGGTTGATCTGTTCGCGCTTGCCGCTGCTGTAGGCCTCAAGCCGTGCCCGATCAATATCGTAGGCATACACCTCGTGGCCATATTCCGAGCAGACGGCCGCATGGGTCAGGCCGACAAATCCGGTTCCCACAACGATTATCTTCATGAATACATGACTCCTTACTCGCAAAAGACGGCATCAGGATGCTGCATATGCAGTGCAGCATCCTGATGCCTTCATGAATGACTACGGCATCTCACTGACGATCAGATTGTCGAAATTGACCTTCGCTCCACCTTCCGAGAAGGTATTGGTAGCAAATGCCGCCGAACCACGGATGAAGGTCGAGTCGCTGATCTCGTCGAGGAGTGTGCCATTCACATACAGCCGGATCGTTGATCCATCGGTCTCGACGCGCAGGATATTCAGCTCGCCGACACCATTGATCGCATCGGACGGCACCCAATCAATCAACGCTATCGATTCCGTCTCGCCGCCGGATTCATACAGTTCGAGGTTGTAGTGGCGATCCCCGGCTACGTTGAAGATATAGAAGTTATCGCCATCCTGCAGGCGAAAGATGATGGCTGCTGCTGCATCTTCCGGCCCTTGCAGCGTGGTTTCGATCTCGATCGCTACATCACGATAGGTATCGGGAAGCGGCTCCCACGAGATATACCCCGGTTCGTTGACCTGAATGGCATAGGTGCCGTTTTCGAAGGTGTAATCGGCAACATCTGAACTTCCGGGGGTGAAACTGCTGTTGCTCTCGGATTCAAAATCATCACTGAGCAGGATCGTCTCACCAGCCGGCGGTGGTTCGTCTTCCGGTACTGGTGTGCCGATCGGTGCCGGGGTATTAATGACGATCGGATCGATCTCGATTGTCGGCACAATATCCGGCAGATTAGTGACAACCTGCGGCACCAGGTAGCTCACCACCAGTGCCAGCACAATACACCCCACCACCAGCACGCCACCGATGATGCCGAAGATCATACACAGGCCGCGATTACCACCCGACTTCTGTGGTACGGCCGGGATCTCGGGAGCAGGTGGCGGGCGATCCGGCGGCGTATAGGCCGCATACCCACCGGGCGGATCAAGCGGGACCGTCGGCTCAGGCGGCACCACCACCGTCGCGGCAGGCGGCAGGCCGGCCGGTAGTTCGGGCGGCACCACCACCGTAGCACCCGGATCGGGTGGATCAAGCGGCTGAGTGCCTGGCTTCGGTTGTTCGGGTGGGAGCAGCACCGTCTGGCCGATCTGAGGTGGCGCTTCATCGCTGGCGGGCGTGGTTGCCGGTGTCGGCTCGGGTAATCGTGCGCCACACTCAGCACAGAATCGCTGCTCTTCACTGGCGAGGGTGTTGCAGGCCGGGCATCGGATCATTCTATCCTCCTCTATGACGTGCCGTTCTGCGCTTGCGCGACATCGATGTCGGTCGGCAGCGCAACATAAAAGGTACTTCCCTGGTGTTCGCGGCTTTCGGCCCAGATCTCACCGCCATGGCGCGTAACGAACTCACGGCTCAGGTACAGCCCGAGCCCTAACCCTTCGCCGGCCCGTTGATTACCACGCTGGAAGCGGCGGAACAGGCGCTGTAGCTGGTCGGCAGGAATACCGCCGCCCTGATCGCTGACACTCATAAGCACCAGCGGTTCGCGCCCGCGTTCGGCCTGTGCCTGTTGGAGCGCACTGAGCTGCCGTGCCGCGGCAAAGGCCGGGTGACGCAATGCCAGTTCATCCGACCAGATGATCATCAGGAAGAGATCGATCCGGGTGCTATTGGGGCTATAGCGGATGGCATTACTGATCAGATTGGTAACAACCTGACGAATGCGAAGCGCATCGCACGTGATCGTATGCTCGCTCAGTTCGCTTTCAAATGAAAGCATGCGTTCGCCGGCCGTCGGGCGTAACTGCTCAATAGCCTGCTCGATCAGGCTGATCAGATTGGTATGCTGCATCTGGAGGGTGAGCTGACCGGCATCAAGCCGCGATACATCGAGCAGATTATCGACCAGCCGCAACATATGGCCGACCTGCTGTGCCAGGATTGTCAGGCCGCGCAATTCGGTAGAATCTTCATCACTACGGCGTTGTTCGCGTCGCACCAGGAGATCGGTATAACTGCGTACCGCCGCGAGCGGGCTACGCAGTTCGTGGGCCGCCACCGCCAGAAAGTCGTCTTTGGCCCGTTCGAGCCGCTGGCTGGCGGTAATGTCGCGGAAGACGACCACCGCACCCTCGACATGGCCCATGTCATCATAGACAGGTGCACCACTGAAGCCCATCACCGTATCCTGGCCGCTGGCACCGCGCAGTAGTACCCGGTAATCGTGAAACACCTCGCCCGAAAGTGCGCGGGCAAACGGTAGCCGCTCCACCGGTAATGGCGTACTGTCGAGATCCCGAATGGCATAGAAATCGGGCATCTCGCTCAGCGGTTGCTGGTACGGCAGGCTTTCGATCGAAAGCAGTGCCATGGCGGTTTGGTTCGCCAGCACCAGGCGCCCGGCACGATCGCAGAGCCCTACGCCCTCGGCAATACTATTGATGACAGCCGCAAGTTTGCGGCGCTCGGTCTGGCTGTCTTCATACAGCCGCACATTGGCGATCGCAAAGCCGATCAGATTACTCATCATCATGAGTGTCTGCACATCGATACGTTGTGGTAAGCGGCTCTCGCCGTAGATCGCCGCAATCCCGACCACCGTGCCGCCGGCCAGCAGCGGGATATACGCACACCCGGCGAAACCATGTTCAATTAAACGCGCTTCGTCGGCGCGTTCGAGCAGCGGGCGGCGGATGGGCTGGCCATAGCGCACAGCTTCTTCGCATACCGCACCGACAACCGGGATCTCGTGCAGGAGTTCGAGTGTATCGGGCAGGCCGTTGGCCGCACTACAGAGCAGCATGGCACGCCCAGGGTCGAGCAGCAGCAATGCACCCGCATCGGCACCAACCACCCCGAGCATCACATCCAGCACATGATGCGTCAGTTCGCTCAGATCAGCCGCAGTGCTGACAACCGTGCCAATGGCACCAAAGGCTTCGAGGCGTCGCTGATGAGCCTGCATCTGTGCGTGCAGCTGGGCATTCTTAATCGCACCGGCGGCAATATTGCTGAAAGCCTGCAAGACAGGCACGTCATCGCGCTGCAGGGGTGGCTCGCTGCCGAAGTTGAGCAGTTCAAGAACCCCGATGATCTCGTTGCCGATGCGTAACGGCAAACTGACAGCCATGATGGTGCAGGGGAGTGATTCAAGGTATTCGGTAATATCGTTCTGCCAGCGCACCCCGGCTCGCACAACCAGATCGCGGTACGCGGTACGCGTTTCGATCAGCAGCGGATCCTCACGGCGAATTGTGCTACCGGCGATCCCCTCGCCGGCTCGCAAATATATGCGGCGCACGATCGTATCGGTTACTGCCTCGATCCCGTA
The DNA here is from genome assembly GCA_937859575.1 of uncultured Chloroflexota bacterium. Lineage (GTDB taxonomy): Bacteria > Chloroflexota > Chloroflexia > Chloroflexales > Roseiflexaceae > CALLZL01. The sequence goes on along the minus strand of CALLZL010000255.1, from coordinate 6,462 downwards.
TGTCGCTTCGATCTGCAATACAGCTCGCTGACTATCGTACATCCAGAGCAGCCCGGCCTGAACGGCCGGCACAACGCCAACCACCCGTTGCAACAGACCATGGATCAGTTCGGTTGGGTCGAGTGTCGAGACAAGATATGTCGAGGCCTGGAGCAGATTACTCAACACCTGGCTGCGTGCTGTGTCAGCCGGTGGAGCGGGATCATTCATCATTTCATGCTCATACTGAGAAGTATTCGCTGTCATGCTCTCCGTGCCTGATCCGTTCTCTATAATAACGACCGTACCTCTTGCGCGCCCATTATAGCACGCACCTGCCGGATAATTCTTGACAAGCCTGTAACGATTGTGCTACAGTTCACAGGATTACCCATTGAGATCATCAGCCAGAATCAGGTTACGAGGCATCTTGTGGAACGACTGGATTCTCCTCCCGACGTCGTCATTCGCCGGCTGCCCCTGTATGCACGCAGCCTGCGCTATCTGCTCGAAGAAGGCACAACCTCGGTCTCTTCACAAGATCTTGGTGAACGGATCAATGTGACTGCCGCGCAGATCCGGAAGGATCTTTCGTATTTTGGTGAGTTTGGCAAGCAGGGTATCGGCTATGATGTCGAGAAACTCCTAAGCCAGATCGAAGATATCCTCGGGCTCACACAAGAGTGGCCGGTTGCCTTGATTGGTATTGGGCATCTTGGCGAAGCCATCGCACGCTACGAAGGCTTTCGCCAGCAGGGTATTCGCATAGCCGCGCTCTTCGACAACAACCCCGACAAGATCGGCCATGAAGTCAACGGCATGCGTGTGGCCGGGCTTGATCAACTCAATAGCATCATCCATACCCACAAGATCCAGATGGCGATCCTTGCCGTCCCTGCCGGCCACGCCCAGGAGGTTGCTGATGTGCTGGTGGCAGTCGGTATTCGGGCTATTCTCAGTTACGCACCAACCGTGCTTCAGGTTCCCGATGGTGTGTGGGTTCGCTACATCGATCCGATTGCCGTTCTGCACAGCCTGACATACTACCTGGCTCACGAATAGCCCGGATCCCGGTGCCGATGCCTGCACCATCGCCCGGCGCGCCGCTGCATGGCGGTTTTGCCTTGTGCGACACGATGCATCAATTATCATAAATTCGCGTATAATCAGGGGTAGGCGTCGCAGCGACGCCGCAACCCCCGGCAACGGCGATCGGTGTTGTTGCCACGAAAGGAGCTTATACTCATGGCACGAATCGCACTGCACGGCTTCGGACGTATCGGCCGCTCCGCGCTGCGCGTGGCGCTGAAGAACAATCTCTTTACCCCGGTCTCGATCTCCGACATTCGCGATGTTCCGACATTCGCAGCATTGTTTGAGGTTGACTCGAACTATGGCCGCTGGCACGAAGAGGTTGTGGCAAAGGAAAACAGCTTCGTTATTGGTGGGCGTGAGATTCCATACTACAATTCGATGCAAGAACTGCCCGATTGGAAGGCTCTCGGTGTTGACCTGGTGATTGATTGCACCGGCCGGGCCGTTACCCGTGCGGGTGCCCAACCGCACCTCGATCGCGGTGCAAAGCGCGTACTCGTCAGCGCCCCAAGCAAGACGGCGCAAGACGCGGATGTTGTGTTGCTGGCCGGTATCAACCTCGATGCTTTCGACCCCGAACAGCACAAGATCGTCAGTATGGCAAGCTGCACCACCAATGCACTCGCCCCAGTGGTTAAGGTCGTCCTCGAGAACTTCGGCATCAAGACCGGGCTGTTCTCGACGGTTCACGCCTATACGAATACCCAGGCATTGACCGATCAGCCGATGCGTGACCGGCGTGACTCGTGGGCTGCCAGCGAGAATATTATTCCGGCGGCTTCGGGTGCGGCACGGGCATTGCAGTTTATCTGGAAGGATCTCAAGATCACCGGTAAGGCGTATCGGGTTCCGGTACGTACCGGCAGCATCGCCGAGCTCAACCTGGTGACCGAGCGCCCGGTGACGGTCGATGAGGTAAAGGATGCATTCCGCAAGGCAGCTGCCGAAGCACCGCTCAAGGGTGTGATGGGCATTCTCGAAGAGGAATGGGCGTCATCGCGTATCGTCGGCGATTCACACTCGTCGATCGTCGACCTGCCGCTCACTCAGGTGCAGGATGGTACGTTTGTTTCGATTGCCGCCTGGTACGATAACGAAATCGGCTATGCAACCCGCCTGGCCGAAGTTGCCGCCAAGATTGCTGGCTAAACATCTACTGCTGCCGGATCCCCGGTAGCTATGGAGGGAAAAGGAGGGCAATGCCCTCCTTTTTCTGATCTATGGTTCTGCTACCTGTTGTTGTACTTGCGCTGCTGATCATCTACTGGCATCTTGGCGATCTGCGGCGCACCCTGCGCGAACCACACCCTGCTGTGCCGCTGGTGCCGCCTCGGCCGGCTGCACCGCCGTGTGTCAGCGTTATTGTGCCGGCTCGGAATGAGGCGCACCGGATCGGCCCCTGCCTGGCCGGGTTGGCGGCACAGCGCTATCAATCGTTTGAGATCATTGTGATCGACGATGGTTCGACCGACGGTACGGCCGAGGTGGTGCGTGCAGCAGCGGCAACCTTCCCCGCCCTCCAGCTGTTGGCGGCTGCCCCGCTCCCGGCCGGATGGGTCGGCAAGAACTGGGCTTGCTGGCAGGGTGCACAAGTGGCACGCGGTGAGTGGCTGCTGTTCCTTGATGCCGATGTCGCACCGGAACCCGAACTGATCGCTACGCTGGTTGAGTCTGCCGACCCCAGCAGTGCCATGATCTCACTGGTGCCGCTGATCCAGGCCGTCAGCGTCGCCGAGCGTATTGTGCTGCCGCCGTTTACGGCACTGATCAGCGCGATCTACCGCTTTGCACAAGTGAATGATCCCGGCAGCCACGAGGCATTCGCGATTGGCCAGTGTCTTTTTGTTCGCCAATCGGCCTATCATGCCATTCAGGGGCACGCTGCCATACGGGCCAGTGTGCTCGAAGACATGGAACTGGCAACCAGGTTGAAGCATGCCGAATACCGCATACGTGTCTTCTTTGCTCCACGCCTTCTCAGGGTGCGTATGTATACCGATTGGTCGGCATTGAACGAGGGGTTGCAGAAGAATGCCATTGCCGGCCTGCTCCATGGCGGTGCCCGCGCCCGTCGGACGGCGCTCCGCTTCATGCTCATGGCACTGCTGCCCTGGTATAGCGCGGTCGCCGGGGTAGTAGCCATACAGAGCGGGGCAGATGCCGCGATCGGCCAGGTGCTGCTCGTGCTCGCACTACTCCTGATGCTGATCGGTTCGATCTGCCAGGGGATCATCGCCCGTGTGCGGCATCGAATTTCAATCGCCTGGGGAGTGTTCTTCCCGCTTGGCCTGGCGATCTATTTCGGCCTGACACTTGCCGCCTATCTGCGTGTGCGCCGTGGCCGTGGTGTACGCTGGAAGGGGCGAGTTCTTACCGGTAAATAGCGACGGCGCAGGGCAGTATGCACCGCTGCTATCTACCGGCCACCTATGGGTGTTATGGCGCGCCGGTATAGGTGAAATAGATATCGGCTCGTACACCGCTGACCGCCCCGCGATAGTGGTAGCCATACACTCCGGGCGGGTTCTGGGTGCCAAGCGTGACCGCCAAGGTTGGCGAGACACCGATCCGACCGCGGCTGTCGGCACGCGTCTCGGCTGCAAGCACATACAACCCATCGGGTGATGTGATCCAGAACTCTAATGCCTCGTTGGCGCGGAAACCGGTCGCACTCATGACAAATCGTGCCCGCTGGCCGCCTTCAGCTGGTGTGACGGTTGCATTGCGGCTGGTGGCCGGCCGTGGTGTTCCCGGTGGTGCGACATAGTCACGTGTGACCAGGAAGGGTGCGATCACGACCCGGCGCGTCTGACGCCCTTCAGCGGTGATCGCCCAGGTGCCTTCGATCTGGCTGGGCGGCCGGAAACCGACACGCACGCCGCCCCGGCCATCACGCTGGATGAGTGATGCTGCAATGGCCTGCGCTGCACTGCCTGGTGGCGTGACATACACTGCAATCTCTTCCCCCGGATCAAACCCATTGGCATTGAAGGTGAATGGTAAGCCGGGCGGTGCAGCCAGCGGTACGATCGAACCATCGCCACTCGGCTGCAAACGATCGTGAATCAGGTTGCCCAGACGAGCCGGATCACCGCCGCCACCCTGTGTCGGGCCCGGCACATCAATACGGAAGGTGCCGATTGCCTGGCGGCCGCTCTCACGCCCCTGTGCCGTAATTGACCATGTGCCGGCGCGGAAGCCGACATCGGTCGTGATCCGTACATTCGCCGGGGTGATCGAACCGGTACGGCGATCTGCCTCGGGGCTGGTGTTGATCGCGCGGACAGATCCGTCGGGTGCGGTGAGCCACAGGCTGACTTTTTCACCGCCGCGGAAGCCGTCTCCCTGAATGGTAAAAGCCTGACCGACGAGCACGATGTTCGGCACAACCCGCACGCTGACACCCGGCTGTGGCCCGGCTGGTGGTGGCTGATCGCCGATAGTAAAGCGCGCGACCGCATACCGGCCACTCGTCATGCCCTGTGCTACCAGTTGCCACGTGCCATCGGCCAGCCGCCGGCTATCGATCTTCACACTCGCATAACTGATCGAACCATTGACATCGGCCAACGGCAACCCGTCGGTCTGCGAGACACTCAGATCTGGGGCGACAAGCAGGAAGAGTACCCGTTCGCCGGGCTGGAATCCCTCGCCTTCGATGCGGAACTCGGTGCCACGCCGGCCATTGGCCGGAATAATGCGCGCCGTACCGGCAACCGCCCCCGGACGAACACTGAATGGTGGCCGTGGTAATCCTTCTTCACTCAGCGGCCCGGGTGGTGCAATCGCCGGTGGCCACGGTTCACGCAGATGTGCCGGTGCCATGGCATCGCCGAGCAAGCCGAAATCGACCCGCGTCGGGTAGAGGCGTAACTCGAAACGTGCGCGTTCGAAATATTGCACCAGGATCCACTGGCCGCCGATCTGCTCTTCAAACTCTTCGCTGATCGGGAAGCCGAAGGCCCGCACACCACCACGCGATTCCCAGGTTGTTCTGAACAGCCCTTTCAGGCTATGGCCGGTTTCGGCAAAATAGCGCCGCTCGCGGGTCGTTGTGAAGGGCTGAATCGGCGGGAAGATACGGTTGCCGGTATATTCGGCACCCAACCGCCCCTGCTCGACAATCAGTGGATTGACCGAGGCAAGCTCAAAGCGGGCACGCTGAAACCATTGCACAATGCGCCCATCAGACCGGCGATGGTATTCTTCGGTGATCGGGTAACCGAAGAGCGCCAGGCCGCCGTTGCGCTCCCAGTGTTGGCGAAACGCACCCCGCAGGTAATGACCAGTCTCGGGGAAATAGCGCAGATCGCTCTGGGTGGCCGCTGGTTGCGGCTGCCAGATCAGCGAGATGGTAAGCAGGCCCAACAACAGCAGACTGACCAATTGCGCCGGCCGCCATCGTACAGCACTACCGTTCATGAAACCTCCTTACACATGCACGCGCATGATCTATCCTGCGCCGCATCATCAGCATACGACGTGCTATTCCTATTGTCAAGAGTAAGGAGGTTTCTGACAGGGCGTATGCGTTCTCGCGATAGGTAGGATACAGGAGGAGTTGCATGGCATGCTACACGCAGCGGGCAGCAACGCCGGGCTCGTCCCTTCCCCGGAGCGATCCTTCGCCGCGCTGCGGCTCAGGATGACATCCAGGCTCAGGGGGCGGCGAAAGAGCACGCACATGCACTGAGGTTTCTGGCTGGGTAGAGGCAATGCCGCTGTCGGCGCGCAGTGCCGGGCCGGCAACACTGAACTACGCGCCGACGGCCCGCTCGCGGGGTTGAATAAGGGCATGCACATGGCGGCGGAAGTCGCGCAGATCGAACGGTTTCTCGACAATTGGAATACCGGCCGTGTCGAGGAGTTCGTGCAGCCGGTTCGGCGGCACTGCGCCACATACCAGCATCACCGGGATGTGCATCGTTGAGGCACTATTGTGTATATCGTCGAGCCAGTAATAGCCGGCGGCATCGGTCGGCGCCCAATCATAGATAATTAAATCGGGGTAATCGTGCTGCAACCACTCGCGTGCGGCACGAAAATTCCGTACTACCGCGATGCGGTACCCTTCAACCTCAAGCATTGCTTCGAAGAGCCGGCCGAGATCAGGATCATCTTCGATGACCAGGATGATTGGTTCCATAGCTGTTCCCTTGATAACGATGCCGCCGTGCCACGCTGCCATACCAAGATCGTTTGCGCGAGTCGTAACGTATAGAGAGATAACGTTCGCTTGGTTGCAAAAGATACGGCGCACTGGATCGTTCGCCAATCGGCCTGCGGAACCGTATAATGATTGCAACATCGGCGGCTTGCGCAACCAGGTCGTGCTGCGAATCGCAGTACACAGAATGGAGTAACTACGATGACAAAGACGTATGTGAG
>CALLZL010000254.1 GCA_937859575.1 uncultured Chloroflexota bacterium | reverse complement strand
ATGCGTTCTCTCTAGCCGCTCCCTTGGGCCGGTCTGTCATCCTGAGCCGCGCCAGCAACGAAGGATCGCTCCGGGGGAAGAGGCGAGCCCTGCGTCGCCGTCCGCTGCGCTCAGCATGCCATGCAATTCATCCCGTACCCTACCTGTCACGAGAACGCATACGCCCTGCCGATCTTGCCGCAATGATGGGTCTGCTCCCATTCAAAAGCGCGACAAATGTACTATAGACTTTCTTCATGGTGCAAGCATACAATCAGCATATCTGTTATGTAGCTACGGAGACCCGGAGATGACCAATCTACTGGCCCCTATCGATGCAATTGCCGACTCCGAGCGGGTGATTGCAGCGTTGGAACAGTATCAGCACGAAATTCCTATGGCGTCCCAGATCCTCACGATGCACCGTACCACCCACCACGAGCTTGAGGTGAGCCATAGCCACAGCGAACAGGCGGTTGCCGCATGGCGGGCAGCCCTCTCGCACCGTTTGGAATGTGAGATCGCGGCGCGCCGCCTCTATAAGCAGCTTGTGCGCCAGATGATCGAGCACTACGGAACCGAAGAAGTACCATCGGTGAAGCTGCTGATTCCAGCGGAAAACGGGGTTGATGTGACGCCTGCCGAACTTCTTGCCGATCTGCGGCGCCTGCAGACGGTGTTTGCCCTTGAACGTTCCCTGCCGCCCCTGCTGAGTGATCGCATCGGCGAGGTCGATCAGTCGGCTCGCCGGCTCGAACAGTCGATTGCTGCCGCTAATGCCCGCGAACACGAACGCCGGACGGCCGTGCTCGATAGCCGTATCGCCCGCGAGACGTATCGCCGCATTCGCTCCGAAACCTATCGCATGCTGGTGGAGCATTATGGTGATCAGCAGGATACGCCGATTGGCGCACTCTTCAGGTAGTTAGCCGGCATATCACCCTGAACAGCAATGCTCAGGGTGTGTGTGTGTGATGCAGGGCCGTATCAAGCACCCGCTGAAAAGCATCCATATCGGATTTGAGATCGCGTAACCGAATGGCGACCTGATTGGTCGCTGCGTCGGCGCTTACCGCATCGGCGGTGCGCAGGCGTACGGTTTCGGCGAGAATATTATCGAGTGTGGCCGCGATATTGCGGAGTTGCGCCTGAATACGTTCGATAAACTGCTGCAGATCAGCCGCATTGGCCAGTTTCTCCTGGCGTGCGGTGCGCGTCTGGATCAACTGATCGTGGGTGTAGCTGTCGCTGGTTGTGGCAAGTTGCCGGTTGAGGCTCTGGATATCGGCATCGATGGCCACCAGATCCACACTTGCCAGATACTGTTCGATGATCTGCCCCTTCTCGGCCAGCAGGTACGAATCGTCAACCAGGTCGCGTGCCTGCTGGACAACCGGCCGCAGCAAACGCGCAAGCGGGCTGCCGGCCTGTGCGACGCTGCGCTCGATCGCTTGCTGTGCCCGCTCGATGGTTGTGATCTGGCTGCGGAAAACAGCACTTGTGATCCGTGGCCGCGCCATGCGTGGGATGGCCGGCGGTGGCGGCAGGGTGCGCGCGCCGACATAGACGATCGCCGCATAGGCAAGCAATCCGAGCGGTAACAGCCAGAGCGCTACCGTCATCCCGGCAAGTATGGCCACCACGAGTATCAGGATGGCAAATGGGCGGCGGGCGGCGTATCCATATGAGGAGGCAAGACGATTCACGCAACGAACCTCTTCTCAGCAGCGGTTGTTGTGCCAGTGTACTGCAGACTCAGCGTGTGGTGCAAGTATCGTAGCATCATAGATCCTTGCCATATTCACGGCGTGACATAGCCTCTCCTGCTATAATGCAGGCCGTCAGCCTGTGTCTATGAAAATAATGCCACACACAAGTATGATCGAACTGATAACTGATGGTGCATGTAGCGGTAATCCCGGCCCCGGCGGCTGGGCCGTGCTTGTGATCCGTAATGAAATCGTCGAAGAGTATGGCGGTGCCGAGCCACACACGACGAATAATCGCATGGAGTTGCAGGCGGCCATCGAAGGGCTGCGGCGCGTGCCGCATGATACCCCGGTGCGTGTAACCACCGACAGCCAGTATCTTCTGAACGGAATCACCCGCTGGATCAGGAACTGGCGTCTGCGCGGCTGGAAGACCAGCGAAGGGCGCCCGGTCGAGAACCGCGATCTCTGGGAGGAACTGGATCAGTTGGCCGGTTCACGCACAACATGGCGTGCTGTGCGGGGCCATTCAGGGGATCCGCTTAATGAGCGCGCCGATCTGATCGCCCATTCCTATGCGACCGGCCGGATTCCTCCGCCGGCGACCGTCTCGGCGGCACTGCGCGTGGCGGATGCCCCGGCAACCCGCTACCCATCGCCGATCTACCTCAGCCTGGTCGATGGCCGTGTAATGCGTCATTCCTCCTGGGAGGCATGCCGCGCCCGGGTGCATGGTGTCTCGGGTGCCCGCTTCAAGAAGTGTGCATCGGCGGCTGAGGAACAGACGGTGATTGCGAGCTGGGGGCTCGATGCAACGGCACTGGGTTCTCGTGATGCGCATGAAGCCGGTGCCTGATTGAACAAGATCCAGGGAGTATAGAACGATGCCACAGCATGATCGTCTGATAATCGCGGTTGGTGATCTCGTCTGGGATGTATTGGTAAAACCGGATAGCGAGCTGCTGCCGGGTGGCGATACGACCGGTGCGATCCAATTGGCGCCCGGTGGATCCGCAGCCAATGTCGCGGCCTGGATCGCACGGGCTGCCATGCCGGCCGGCTTCATCGGCGCGGTGGGCCGCGATCTTTTTGGTGATTTGATCATCGCCGATCTCGAACGCGAAGGGGTCGTACTCCATGCGCCGCGCACTGCCGAACGCGATACCGGCGTGATCCTGGCCCTGATCGCCGCCAATGGCCAGCGTAGTATGGTGACCAATCAAGGTGCCGATTTTCGGTTGTATCCGGCAGATCTGCCGCAGCAGATGCTCAGGCAGGCGGCCCATGTGCACATCACGGCATGGTCGCTTTTTAGCGATCCGCCACGGGCGGCAGCTATCGAGGCCGCCAATGCGGCACACCGCGCCGGTGCGACCGTTTCGTTCGATCCGGCTTCGTTCCAGATGATCAACGAGCTGGGTGTCGAGGCATTTCGAGCCGTTACGGCTGCACTGCCGGTTGATATCCTCTTCCCCAATCGCGATGAAGCCCAGGCACTGACCGGGCTGGTCGAGCCGGCCGCCATGGCACAGGCACTGCGCGAGATATACCCACAAGCACTGGTGGCTATCAAGCTCGATCGCGATGGTTGTTTTGTGGCTGCTGCTGACCATGTCGCGCATTACCCTGCAGCGGCGGTTGCCGAGGTTGTCGATACGACCGGTGCCGGTGATGCGTTCAATGGGGTTTTTCTGGCGCATTACATCCGCACGCGCGACTATGCAACGGCGGCGCATTTTGCCAACCATGCCGGTGCCTGGGTTGTGGCGAGGCTCGGAGCCCGGCCGCCGATTGATGAAGCGCTGCGCTGTTCCTGAGCCGTCTGCCGGCGATGTGGTCTGCCGGGGAATAGTGCGCTGCGGGCAAACGAAAGAATCTGACGGAGTATGCATCTATGCGCTATAACTACCTGCTGCTGTTCGTGCTTTTCAGCCTTGTGCCATGGCCGAATGCGGTGATCCGGGCCGAGCCGGTCAAGCCGCCCCAGCCCGAGGCGATCAGCTTCTTCGGTATGAATACCTATATTACTGGGCAGGAACGCTACCGGAACGATGGCGAAGCTGGTGTAGCCGAACTGACGCGCCTTGGCCGCCAGGCCGGAATAGCCTGGGCACGCGAAGAGATCAGCTGGGCCAACCTCGAAACCCATACCAAGGGCGGCTGGAACTGGCGCTTCATGGATAATCGTGTCAGCCAGCTGGCCGACGAAGGGTACGGCGTGATTGGTATGCTGCTGACAACGCCGAAATGGGCACGAGTTGGCGATTGTGCCGCCCGTGCCCGCCGTGCCGCTACCGAGGAGTATTGGTGCCCGCCGGTCAACCCACGCGATTTTGCCGATTATGTCTGGACGGTCATCGAGCGCTATGACGGTGATGGTCTGTTTGATGCCCCCGGCTCCCCACGGATCGCCGCCTGGCAGATCTGGAACGAGCCGAGTGCCGCACTCACATGGCCCGGCTCGCCGCGTGAGTATGGCGAGATGCTCGTGGCAGCCTATCAGGCGGGTAAAGCGGCCGATCCGACCGCCGTTATTGCCCTTGGCGGCATGTATATCTTCGATGGCCTGGGCACCGACCCGACCGATGCAATACCGTTTCTGAACGCTATGGTGCGCGATGTCCCCGAATCACTGCATACCTTTGATGCGCTCGCCATCCACCCCTACATGACATCTGCGGCTCCGGATGCCCCCGGCATCCATGCAACAATCACGCTCTGGGGGCGGATCCAGCGCGCACAACGCTGGTTGAACGAACATCCCGGCATCCCTGGAGTGCGGCCGCTCTGGATCAGCGAACTGGGCTGGTCGAACTGCCGCTGTGGCGATCCGCACTGCGATCCGAGCCTCACCCGCGACGAGCAACTGCCGGCCCGCTATATGGTGCGCTCGCATGCGATTGCGCTGGCACTCGGGGTACAGCATCTCAGTTACTTTCAGCTTGAAGATAAATTTGATGGTCAGCGGGGTGCCTGTGACGATGCTGCCGGCATTCTTGATCTGCGTGCCGCCGGGTATCGCCAGAAACCGGCATATACGGCGTATCGCACCATGACAACACTCTTGAGCGGGGCTGGTTTTCGCGAGTTTGGCCGGTTACATCGCTACCGGCTCGATCCGCAGGATCAAAACTATGCCGGGTTCTACCACCTGCGCTTCAATACCCCCGGCAATCTGCGTGTCGATGTGCTCTGGCGAACGCTTGGCTCGCAGGAGATCGACCTGCCGCTTGATGCACGCCATACCGCCGAGTTGATCTCGCGTGATGGCGTACGTGTTCCTCTTAATGGCAGCAGGGCGCGGTTTGTTGTTGCGGAAGACCCGATCTATCTGGTGCAGCGCCCGGTACGCTAAGGTACGACAGGCAAAGGAGAGGTTTATGAATCCTGCGATCCGGAATGGTTTATTGGTTGGTGGGATCGGTATCTTGATCAATGCCGCGATGAGTGCGCTGCTCGGCTTCTGCGGCCCGTTCGTCACCCTGATTGCCGGCGGCGTGGCCGGCCTGCTGACCGCCCGGGCACTGGCGCAAACCCCGCGCTCGCCGGTCGCGACACAGGGTGCGGTGGCGGGTGCGCTGACTGGCGGCCTGATGCTGATCGGCCAGATGATCGGTGCTGTTGGGGCCGTCATGATCATTCAGGCTTCCGGCTCGCCACTTCTGATCGGCGACGCCTCGGATATCGGTACGCCGGCCTTCTGGGTTGGTGCGATCGGTATCGCGATCTGCTTCGGTATCGTGGGAATTATCTTTGGTGCCCTGGCGGGTGCCGGGGCCGCTTATCTGGCATGGCGCAACCCTGAGCCGCCGCAGTATGGTACCCCTGCCTGAAGCTGCCGTGGCAGTGGCGAACGGCAGCCGGCTGCTGTGCCGACGTGTTGGGTGAATGGTGTTATGCCCGCAACCAGACAACCGGTATCACAACAGATCGAAGCCCGCTATCAGGATGGTGTGCTGCGACCGCTGACACCCCTCGATCTTCCTGAGGGTACGCTGGTCGCACTCACAGTATCGGCGCAGGGAGACCAGGCGACCGATAGTGTGGCGCAATCGGCCGTAGTGCCGGAGGGTAGGGTTGCCCGGCGGGTACTGCTCGTGGCCGGCCTGGTGTTGTTGTTCTATCTCAGTACGCGCCTGGTGGGCCTTGAGGCGTATCCGATCTACTTCTTTTCCGATGAAGCGATCCAATCGGTGCTGGCACGCGATCTGCTCGATGCCGGCCTGCGCGACAATACCGGGACATTCCTGCCACCCTTTTTCCGCAATGCCGACCGCTGGAACCTCAGCCTGAGTATCTATGTTCATGCGGTTAGTGTGGCGCTCTTTGGTGTTTCGATCTTCGTGAATCGCGCAACATCGGTGGTGGTGAGCATGCTGGCCGTGCTGGCCGTGATGCTGATGCTGCGCATGTTTTTTCATTCCCGCCTCTGGTGGGCCGGTGGGCTGGTGCTGGCGGCCCTGCCGGCCTGGTTCACCCATTCGCGTACCGCCTTCGAAACGGTCATGATGGTGGCGTTGTATGCCTGCTTTCTCTGTTGTTACCTGCTCTATCGCTCGCGCTCACCGCGCTATCTGCCGTTGGCGGTGCTCTTTGGCGCGGCGACCTTCTACAGCTACACCAATGGTCAGGGAGTCATGCTCGTCAGTGCCGGGTTGCTGGCCATTATCGACCTACGCTACCATCTGCGTCACCGCCGCATGCTGCTTGCGACGCTGCCGCTCCTCTTCCTGCTGGCGCTGCCGCTACTGCGGTTCTTCCAGCTCCAACCCGACGCCATCAGCGATCAGTTGCGGATTGTCGATTCGGTCTGGACTCGTGACCTGCCGCTGTTGGAAAAGCTGGCGATCTTCTTCGGCAACTATCTGACCGGCCTGAGCCCGGCGTACTGGTTCTGGCCCAACGAGATCGATTTTGCACGCCATCGCATGCCGGGCATTGCCCATATACCGACCTTCTTTCTTCCGTTTGCGCTGCTCGGCCTGCTGATCTGCCTGCGCCGGATCGACTCGCCGGCGCACCGCGTAGTGCTGGTGGCCCTGCTGGCAGCACCATTTACCGCCGCCTTCTCAGGAATCTTCGTGACACGTACCCTGGCGTTGCTGATTCCACTGACGCTATTGATTGTGCTGGGGCTCGATCAGGCCATGGCATGGCTCGCTAAACGCCTGCCGCGCCTGCCGATCGCGCCGGCGGTTGCGCTCTTGCTGGTGTTGCTCAACCCCGGGACGCTCCCCGCTGCTCTGGAGATCGGGAGAGCGTCGCGTAGGGGAAAA
>CALLZL010000253.1 GCA_937859575.1 uncultured Chloroflexota bacterium | reverse complement strand
CCCGCTGATCATCACCCTGCGCAGCGATACCTTTCGACCACGCGATCTCGACCGCAGCAGCGACGACAATCGGCTGCTGGGCGCGATGGTGGCCTGGATTGCGGTCGAATAGACCGGTTCGTCAGACCACGATATTGACGAGCCGGCCCGGTACGACGATCACCTTGCGCACCGGCTTGCCGCCGATAAACCCCTGTACCCGGTCGTTGGTGAGCGCCCACGCTTCGAGCTGGGCGCTATCGGCGGCTGCAGGCACCATGATCTTGCCGCGTACTTTGCCGTTGACCTGCAATACCACCTCGACTTCATCCACCACCAGTGCAGCTTCGTCCCATTCCGGCCAACCAGCATCATAGACACTGCCGTTGCCGCCGAACTGGGCATGCAACTCTTCGGCCAGGTGCGGTGCAAACGGTGCCAGCAGCCGCACATAGGTATGGGCCGCCAGTGCAAAGACGATCGACACATCCTTGCGCTCGCTACGATAGCGTACCAGATCATTCAACAGTTCCATGAGTGCGGCGATCGCCGTGTTGAAGCGAAACGCCTCGGTGTCTTGCGACACTTTCTTTATCGTTTCGTGCAGCCGGCGATAGAGATCGCGATCCGAACCGCTGAACGCCTCAGCCGTCACCGATTGCAACCCTTGATAGGGGTATGCGGCAATGGCTTCGGCCACCGGTATAAACATACCGACGATCCGGTTGAGGAAGCGTTGCGCCCCTGCAACTCCTTCATCGGTCCATTCAATACTGTTTTCCGGCGGTGCCGCAAACAACACAACGATCCGTGCCACATCGGAGCCGTACTGACTCACAAACGGGCCGACCGGGATCCCGTTGCCGGCACTTTTGCTCATCGTCACCGGGCCACTCACCGCCACCCAGCCATCGCCCTCGGGCTCAAGCGTATAGCCGTGCCCACGTAATGCGGCCTGCGCCACCTCGATTGTCACCGCTTCGCGCGGCAGTTCGATCTTACGCCGCAACTCTTCGGGGAAGAGGATCTCACCTGCCGCCGGCGAGCTCAGCACCGTCCGAACTCGCCGCTGCACCATGCCCTGGGTAAACAGCGACCGGAATGGTTCATCTTCCGTCACCAGCCCTTCGTCGTACAGCACCTTCGTGATGAAACGCGCATACAGCAGGTGCAGAATGGCATGTTCGATACCGCCGATATAATGATCGACGGGCATCCAGGCCGCAGACTCACGCGAGAAGATCTCGTGCTCGTTCTGCGCATCACAGAAGCGCAAGAAATACCACGACGAATCGACGAAGGTATCCATCGTATCGGTATCACGCAACGCCGGCCGGCCAGTCTCCGGATCCACGGTTTTAACCCAATCCTCGGCCGATGCGAGCGGCGACTTCCCCTTGGGCAGGAAGTCTTCGATATCGGGCAGAACAACCGGCAGCTGATCATCCGGCACCGGCACGATTCGCCCGTCGTCGCAGTGGATCATCGGGATGGGGGTACCCCAGTAGCGCTGCCGGCTGATCAACCAGTCGCGCAGGCGGTAATTGACCGTCCCGGTTCCTGTACCATGCTGTTCGAGCCAGGCGATCGCCGTCTTGACACTCTCGCCATCACCTTTGCCGGCCGGCACACCATTGATCGGGCCGGAATTGATCATTACACCACCCTCACCGGTATACGCTTCGGTCATCTCAGCGCCGGCGGGGGCTGCTCCATCGCGAGTAATCACCGGCACGACATCGAGGCCGAAATGCCGGGCGAACTCGAAATCGCGCTGGTCGTGAGCCGGCACCGCCATGATCGCGCCGGTGCCATACCCCATCAAAACATAATCGGCGATCCAGATCGGGATCCGTGCCTGATTGACCGGATTAACGGCATACGCGCCAATGAACACCCCGGTTTTTGCCCGGGTAGTGCTGGTACTGGTACGCTCGATCTCGCTTTGTGCACGTGCCTGCTCGGTATATGCCGTGACTTCCGCACGCCGCTCGGGAGCCGTCAGCTGCACCACCAGGGGATGCTCGGGGGCCAGCACCATGAAGGTCGCACCCCATAATGTGTCGGGGCGGGTGGTAAAGACCCGGATGGTCGGCGTATCTGGGTGATCGGCAACAACAAAATCGACTTCAGCCCCTTCACTCTTGCCGATCCAGTTGCGCTGCATCAGCTTCACGCGCTCGGGCCAGTCTTCCAGCTTATCGAGGTCGTTCAGCAACCGCTCAGCGTAGTCGGTAATCTTGAAGAACCATTGCTCGAGTTCGCGCTTTTCGACTTTGGCACCACTACGCCAGCTGCGCCCTTCGTTATCAACCTGCTCGTTGGCCAGCACCGTCTGATCAACCGGATCCCAGTTGACGGTACGGTTGGCACGGTAGGCCAACCCTTTTCGATACAATAACTGGAACAGCCACTGGTTCCAGCGGTAATAATCGGGGGCACAGGTGGTTACCTCGTGCGCCCAGTCATACATGATACCGGCGATTCCGAGCGACTTCTTCGACTCCGCGATGTTGCTGTAGGTCCATTCGCGTGGATGGCGGCCAGATTTGATCGCCGCATTTTCGGCCGGCAAACCAAAGGCATCCCAGCCAAATGGGTGGAGCACATCATTGCCGCGAATCACATAGTAACGCGTCAGCACATCGCCGATCACATAGTTCTTCAGATGGCCGATATGCAGATCGCCGCTTGGATAGGGGAACATTTCGAGGATATAGCGCCGCGGTGCATTGGGGCGACGCCCGGCCTGGAAGATCTGTTCGCGCTGCCAGAATTCACGCCACTTCGGTTCGATTGCCGGATCGAAGCGCTCCACCCGTCGTTTCGTCGTCTCTGCCATGATCCCCTCCGCCACATTACCGGTATTGTGCACATCACAACAAAAAACCTTCGCCCCTGCGGGGACGAAGGCATGCCCTCGTGGTACCACCCTGCTTCAGCACCGGCAGTGCCGGCACCCTCGCTGCGCTGTAACGGGCACCCCCGTGATCGGCTACTGGTTATACCGTATTCACCGATCCGGCACTTCGCGGGCGAGTTCGACGCTGGTTGCAACCTCACACCATACGGTTGCTCTCTGAAATGGCGCGCCTACTACTCCCGATCATGGCCTTCTAGTGCTGCAAATTATAGCATATTTTTAGAGGCCATACGATGCGCGGTGCCACGAGCTAGAACGTCGTCAAAGTCCTTGAGGCTCCGCCTCAAACTCTGTTTTCTGGGTGTTTCTGG